>JAIXTB010000026.1 GCA_027484385.1 Neisseriaceae bacterium
CAGCTACCGCCGCCCAGTGCCAGGATAACCGCGTCAGCCGTGAGCTGCACTTCGCCATCCGGTGTGCCAAAGCGCAAGCGGCCATCGGGCAGCCAGCCCTGCCAGCGGTGGCGTACATGCAGCTGCATGCCTGCCTCGCGCAGGCGGGCCAGCCAGGCCCGCAATAGCGGGGCGGCTTTCATTTCACGCGGGAAGACCTTGCCCGAGCTGCCCACAAACGTGTCGATGCCCAGGTCGTGTACCCAGCTGCGCAGCGCGTCGGCATTGAAGGCGTCCAGCATCGGGGCAAGCTGCGCCTCGCGCGGGCCGTAGCGGCGGTAAAAGTCGGCTTGTGGCTCGCTGTGGGTAATATTCATGCCGCCTACGCCGGCCAGCAGGAATTTGCGCCCGGGCGAGGGCATGGCGTCAAAGACATCGACCTGTACGCCTGCTGCCAGCAGCGTTTCGGCAGCCATCAGGCCGGCGGGGCCGCCGCCAATCACGGCGACGCGGTGCGGTCTGGGGGTGGGAGCAGGTAAGGTCATGGGGTCATCCGTATCGTGTTAGGCTGGGCGCGCGATTGTTACCGAAAGCGGCGTAAAAACCAACTGTTGGCCGCACTTTGATGCGGACGGTATTTGCCGCTCGCCAAGTGCTTGATTAAAATAGGTCTGTACCATTTTATTGTTTCTTCTGTTCTTTCATCTATTGGGTTGTACCTGCATATTATGAGTTTTACGCGTGAAAACCGTTTTGAATCCCGCCTTTCCCCTACCTTGCCCCGCCGTGCCACGGCGATTATCGAGTTACCCGACGGTGTATTGATGACGGCTTCTGCCGGTGGGCGGTTCAGCTTGCCTGGCGGTGTATCGCAGCGTGGCGAGCTGCGCTCGCAGGCACTGCTGCGCCAGGTGCGCGACCAGACCGGCCTGCGCATCAATTCCATGCTGTACCTGTACGATCACATTACCCAGCACAACGCCCACAAGGTTTACCTGTGCATTGCCCAGGGCCAGCCACGCATGCAGGAGGGGGGGGCGCGCATGACGCTGATTACCTCGCCCGATAGCGAGATGGACGTGCATGTGGAGTCCCGCGCCATCCTGCGCCGCTACGCCAAGCTGCGTGGCGAAGAAGGCCCGAAGAGCGATGCCGTGCGCGCCATTCTGCAGCTGGCGCGTTATATCGCCAAGATGGACTAAGCATGACCTGGCAAGCGCTGGATGAGTTTGGTTTTGATGCCAGTCTGGCCGCCGCCCCTGGGGTAAGCCTGGTGATGTTCGGCCAACCGCATTGCGGTGCCTGCCGTGGCTGGCTGGCGCAGCTGCCTGGATGGCTGGCAGAGCAGGGGGTGCAGCTGTGGTATGCCGATGTTGCGCGCGCGCAGGCCTTGGCGCACCGCTTCGAGCTGTTTCAGCTGCCGGCTTTTGCGCTTTATCGTGATGGCCAGTTTCATGCCATGTGGCAGAGCGCTTTCAGTGCGCAAGCGGTACGGCAGGCGCTGGCCGCAGCGTTGGCCGCCAGCCCGCAAGAGGAGCCCTGAGCCGGGCGAAGCAAAACAAAACGCTGCCCTGGGGCAGCGTTTTGTTTTGCAGAGGCGTGTGCTTAAGGCGCGCTATCGCCAGTTTGCAGCGTGGCGGCCTGCATCAGCTCGGGCGGGAACACCTCCACACCCATGCTGGCCGCTACCGTGACCATATTCACCATCAGGATGATGGCTACGGGCGAAAACAGCAGCGTGCCGCCCAGCACGCGCAACACGCTGGCGCCGGTGGTCAGCGCCTGTGCCTTTACCACGATATACAGCGCGACCGCGCCCAGTACCAGCGACAGCCCGTGCGCCACATCGTCTGGCAGCCAGCTTACCAGCGGGTCCAGCAGCTTGATCAGGCTGGCCGCCGCAATCAGGCCGATCAGAGGGAACTCGACCAAGCAGCCTGCCCGCCGTAACCACCAGCGCATGAAGGTGGCGTACAGCGAGGTTTCCATCAGCGTATACAGCGTAAAGAACAGCGTGAGTGCCAGCGGGTCGCCACTGGCGCCATCGGCATGGGCGGCGGCGGCCGACATGATGCCCAGCGCGGCAAATACGCCCATGAGCTGGCCCAGCGGGTACTGGTATTGTTCCAGGCGGCCAACGCGCAGGCGCAGCAGGTCGATGGCGTCGTGGATCAGTGGCAGGTTCATGGCTTAGTCAAAAATCACGGTCTTGTTGTTGTAGGCCAGGATGCGGTTTTCCAGGTGCCAGCGTACGGCACGGGACAGCACCACACGCTCCAGGTCGCGGCCTTTCTGGATCAGATCTTCCACGTCATCGCGGTGCGAGATGCGAGTGACTTCCTGCTCGATGATCGGGCCGTCGTCCAGGATTTCGGTGACATAGTGGCTGGTCGCACCGATCAGCTTCACGCCGCGGGCAAAGGCGCGGTGGTACGGTTTGGCACCATCGAATGCCGGCAGGAAACTGTGGTGGATATTGATGACGCGGTGCGGGTAGCGCTCGACAAATTTTTGCGACAGCACCTGCATATAGCGCGCCAGCACGATCAGGTCGACTTCGGCTTCTTCCAGCAGCGCCCACTGGCGTGCCTCGGCTTCGGCCTTGTTGTCTTTGGTGACGGCAATCACGTGGTAGGGGATGCCGTGGAATTCGGCCAGGCGGCGGCAATCTTCGTGGTTGGAGATAATGACCGGGATGTCGCAGTCCAGTTCGCCGATGCTGTAGCGGTGCAGCAGGTCGACCAGGCAGTGTTCGTACTTGGAGACAAAAATCGCCATGCGCGGCTTGCGTACCGATAGCGATACCTGCCATTGCATATTGTGCTTTTCGGCGATGGGGGCAAAGGCGGCGGCAAAACTGTCCATTGGCAGGCTGAAACCGTTCAGGTCCCACTGTACGCGCATCAGGAACAGGTTTTCTACCGGGTCCTGGTGCTGGTCGGCGTGCAGGATGTTGGCGTTATAGGTGAGCAGGAAATTGGCAATGGCTGCAACCAGACCGTGGCTGTCCGGGCAGCTGATCAGCAGGGTGGCAGAATGGCGGTTACTCATGGTTTGACTCTTTGTCTGTAGGTTTTGTCTTGAGGGCAGATAAAAAACGCCGCCGGCTGCAGCGGCAGACGGCGGCGTGCGGGTACGGTGTCTGCGTCAGGCGTTGAGATTGGCCGAATCCAGCGTGTTCTGCAACAGGGTGGCAATGGTCATCGGGCCGACACCACCTGGTACCGGGGTGATATAGCTGGCCACTTCGCGTGCGGCGTCAAATTCTACGTCGCCACAAATCTTGCCACTGTCCAGGCGGTTGATGCCCACATCGATCACCACCGCACCCGGCTTCAGCCAGGCGGCTTTCACGAAGTTGGGGATGCCCACGGCCGCCACCACGATGTCGGCGCGGCCAACTTCACCCGCCAGGTCGGCAGTAGCGCTGTGGCACACGGTAACGGTGGCACGCGCCAGCAGCATTTCCAGTGCTTGCGGGCGGCCAACGATGTTGGAGGCACCCACAATCACCACATTCTTGCCTTTCGGGTCGATGTTGTACTCTTCCAGCAGCGTCATCACACCGCGCGGGGTGCACGGGCGCAGCTGCGGCATCTTGATGGCCAGGCGGCCCATATTGTAGGGGTGGAAGCCGTCTACATCTTTTTTGGGGTTGATGCGCTCGATCACCAGCTGCGGGTCGATCTGCTTGGGCAGTGGCAGCTGCACCAGAATGCCGTCTACGCTGTCGTCGGCGTTCAGCTGGTCGATGATGGCCAGCAGTTCTTCCTGGCTGGTGCTACCTGGCAGCTCGTAAGACAGGGAGCGCACGCCCGCCTTTTCGCAGGAGCGCTTCTTGTTATTTACGTAAATGCCGGAAGCCGGATCGTCGCCGACCAGAATCACTGCCAGAGCCGGGGCGCGTTTGCCTGCGGCCAGGCGGGCGTCCACGCCCACGCGTACGCGATTGATCAGGGTTTCGGCAACGGCCTTGCCGTCGATGAGTTGTGCCGCCATGCTGCTATCCACCATTAAGGTTAGAAGTAAACGAAAGCGGGATTTTCTCATTTTTTGGGGTATCTGCTCAATCGCTTCAAGGGCTTGTGATGCATTCTTTTTTGCATTGCAGCAGCCGGGGCTGTCGTGTTTTACCGGCACCCGCCTATGGCGAGACGCTTGTGTATGCAATTTTTTAGCATTGGGTGTTGACAGCAATAAAACAGCCCTGTATATTTCGCCTCCTGTCGTCGGGGCGTAGCGCAGTCTGGTAGCGCATCTGCTTTGGGAGCAGAGGGTCGTGAGTTCGAATCCCACCGCCCCGACCACAGCCACACCCGATAGAGCGCCCGTAGCTCAACCGGATAGAGCACCGGCCTTCTAAGCCGGGGGTTACGGGTTCGATTCCTGTCGGGCGCGCCAGTGGCGATGTGGTAGTAAGAAATGCAGTATCTGTGGTGGATGTAGCTCAGTTGGTAGAGTCCAGGATTGTGATTCCTGTTGTCGTGGGTTCGAACCCCATCGGTCACCCCATCTTACAGCCTGTCTAGCAGGCTATCTCAATAGCTCCACAACTAAAAC
>JAIXTB010000303.1 GCA_027484385.1 Neisseriaceae bacterium
ATGCCCATTTTGGTAATGCCGGATGCCACGTACAGGTTCAGGCCCACTGGCGGGTGGCACATGCCCACTTCCATGTTCACCACGATCAGGATGCCGAAGTGCACCGGGTCGATGCCCAGCGCCATGGCTACCGGGAACAGGATAGGGGCGAAGATCAGTACGATGGACGATGGCTCCATCACGTTACCCGCCAGCAGCAGGATCACGTTCACGGCCAGCAGGAAGGCTACCGGGCCCAAGCCTGCGTCAATCAGCGAGCTGGCCATGGCTTGCGGGATACCTTCGCTGGTCATCAGGAACGAGAACAGCACGGCGTTGGTGATGATGTACAGCAGCATGGCCGACATGCTGGCCGAATCCAGCAAGACCTTGGGCACTTGCTTCAGCGTCAGGTCTTTATAGATGAACACGGCCACGATGAAGGCGTATACGGCAGACATGGCGGCAGCTTCGGTTGGGGTGAAGATGCCGGTGTAGATACCACCGATCACCACAACGATCAGCAACAGGCCCCAAACCGACTCGCGCAGTGCTTTCAGGCGCTGGCTCATGCTGGCCTTGGCCAGACGCGGGTAGCCGAACTTGCGGGCGCGGTACCAGGTGGTCAGGCCCAGGAAGCCGGCCAGCATCAGGCCCGGAATCACGCCGGCCATGAACAGCTGGCCTACCGAGGTGTTGGTGGCGACCGAGTACATCACCATCACGATGGAAGGTGGAATCAGGATGCCCAGTGCACCCGAGGTGGTGATCACGCCAGCGCCAAAGCTGTTCGGGAAGCCCTGTTTCACCATGGCGGGCAACAGGATGGAGCCGATGGCGACCACGGTAGCCGGGCTGGAGCCGGATACGGCAGCAAACAGTGCGCAAGCCAGCACGCCAGCCAGGCCCAGGCCACCGTGCCAGTGGCCTACCATGGACGACGCAAAATTGATCATCCGCTTGGCCACGCCACCGTGGGTGAGGAAGTTACCGGCCAGGATAAAGAACGGAATCGCCATGATTTCGAACTTCTCGATACCGGTGAACAGCTTCAGCGCTACCGCCTCGATCGGTACTTCGGTCATGGTGAACAGGAAAGTCAGTACGGTCAGGCCCAGCGAGATGGAGATCGGCATGCCGGTGAGCATCAGCACGATCAGCAGGCCAAAAATGATGAGTGCGCTCATTTTTTGTCGCCTCCGTTTTTCAGGTCGTGCGGGTGCAGGTTGTCGTCCATGGCAAACCAGTTGCTGTCTTCGTTGACATCGTCCATGCCTTCCACGTGGCTGTGGTCATGCTTGGGCAGCTCGCCGGTTTTCAGGAAATTGACCATCACCTGCAAGAAGCGGAAGCTCATCAGGTAAGAACCCAGCGGTACGGCCAGGTAGACGATCCACATCGGCACTTCCAGGTCAGCCGATGTCTGGTCGGTATGGGCGATTTCCCATACAAAGGTTGCGCCCAGGGTACCTACGATACCGGTGAACAGGGCGCCGGACAGCAGGCCGATGATGATGAACTTGCTGCGGTTCTGGTCCGACAGTTTGTTGATCAGCACGTCCACACCCACGTGGATGCCGGGACGCACGCCATAGGCCGCGCCAAATTTGGCCATCCATACAAACAGGTAAATAGTGAGTTCTTGTGCCCAGCTGGTGTGAATGTGTGCCAGATAAGGTTGAAGTGACTCGATACCGCTACCGTAACGGTGCACCACTGCAAAAAACGTAATCAGTGTTGCTACCGCCATCAGGGTTGCGATCAGCCACTCCTCGAGGTGGTCGAGGAATTTCATGTGTTGACTCCGGTGGAAGGTTGGCCGCAGGGCTGCGGCCAACCTGGTGCGCTCAGAAGGGGCTTAGTTCGGGGTGTAGCCGGTCTGCTTGTAGATCAGCTGTACCAGGCCTTCACCGATACGGTCGTCCATCTTGGTGTGCACAGGCACCAGAGCTTGTTTGAATGCAGCGCGTTCTGCCGCAGTGGGGATGTAGATCTGGGTTTTGCCGCTGGCCTTGATCTTGGCCAGGTCTTCGTCGTTCTCTTGCTTGGCAATCTTGTTTGCGTAAACGGTGGCGTCTTTCATCGCGCCGTCCAGTGCGGTGCGTACGTCAGCCGGCAGGCCGTCCCAGAACTTCTTGTTCACGATCACGGCGTAGCCCAGGTAGCCATGGTTGGTGACCGTAGCGTGCTTTTGTACTTCGTGCATTTTCTGGGTCAGCATGTTGGACGGCGGGTTTTCGGTGCCATCTACCACGCCGGTTTGCAGCGCCTGGTAGGTTTCCGAGAACGCCATCACTTGTGGCAGGGCGCCCATGCTGCGCATTTGCTCTTCCAGTACCTTGGACGACTGGATACGCATTTTCAGGCCCTTCAGGTCGGCAGGGGTCTTGATGGGCTTGTTGGCCGACAGGATCTTGAAGCCGTTATCCCAGAAAGACAGGCCTTTGATGCCCTTGCTTTCCAGTTTGGCCAGCAACTGCATGCCGATCGGGCCCTGGGTGACTTTGTGCAGCTCGTCGTAGTTGTCAAAGATGTACGGCAGGTCGAATACTTCGAATTCTTTGGCGCCCAGCGGGCCGAATTTGGCCAAGCTAGGGGCCAGCATTTGTACGGCACCCAGCTGCAAGGCTTCCAGTTCTTCCTTG
>JAIXTB010000003.1 GCA_027484385.1 Neisseriaceae bacterium
GGTGGTGGCGGGCTGGCGTGGGCGGCGTTGCCTATGCCTAGCATAACCCAGCATAGCAACATCGATAGCAGCGGCTTCATATTCTGATTCTATCCTGCGTCGTTTCGTGGCGCCATGGCAGGGCAGCGCCGTGGTGCTGAACGACATAAAGCCTGCCGGGCAGGGCCTGGCAGGCAGGAGGGCGGGGTCAGGCAGGTTTAGCGGCGATGGCCATGGCCATGATCGCCGCCCCACGGCACCAGCTCGTCTGGCCAGCTGGTGCGTGCCGGGCTACGGTCCTGGTTGTTGATCAGGGTTTTGGTCAGTGCCTGCAGCGGGGCCATGTCCGGGCGTTGTTTGTTCTGGCGGGCGCTGTCCATCAGCTTATTGCGTTCCTGTTTGAGGGTGGCCAGTTCCTGATCGGTCAGTGCGCCGGAAATCACGGCATCGCGGAACTGCTTCATGTCTTCGTGCGGCATGCCATGCGGGCCGTGGCCTTTGTCGTGCCCTGGCCTGCCGTCACGCATGCCATCGTGCATGCCGCCTTTCATGTGCATCTGCGCCAGTTCTGGTGGCAGTTTGTCACGCTTCTGGGTGCGGTCGGCGTTGTCGATCAGCGCTTTGGTTTTGTCTTGCAGGGCCTGGTGCAGCTTTTTGGCCTGTTCGCGGTCGGCGCTGCTGAAGCTGCCGTCGTCGCGCAGTTTCTTGATGGCGGCTACGGTGGTGTCGCGCTCTTTTTTCAGCGTGGCCAGCTCGGCGTCGGTCAGTGCGCCGGACATGACTGCTTCGTGGAAGGCCTTGCGGTCGGCGCGGGGCATTTTGTCACCCTGGCCAAAAGCCAGAGCCGAGGCGGACAGGGCAGCTAGCAGGGTGAGCACCAGCGCGGTGGGGGCGAAACGTGTTTTCATTGCAAACTCCTTATGCCGTGTGGCCTTGGTTGATGCTGTCACTTTAGCGCCGGGGTTTTGCCGGAGTATGTGCCGCGCGGTGCGGAGTGTTAACGGGTGTTAAGGTTGGCCGCAGGCTTAATCTCTGTTCACACCGGGGCTGACGCTCTGCCAGCCAAGCGGTAGGCTTGCAGCATTAACTGGCAGGCAGCCCTGCCTGCACGAAGACGGGGTGTTTATGGAAAACCGCAAAATACTGGTAGTAGACGACGATGCGCGCCTGCGCGAGCTGCTGCAGCGCTACCTGACTCAGCAAGGCTATACGGTAGAAAGCTTGCCCGATGCGCGCGAGCTGGACCGCAAGCTGGCGCGTAACCGCCCGGACTTGCTGGTACTGGATGTGATGATGCCGGGCGAGGATGGCCTGGCTGTGGTGCGCCGCCTGCGCGCGCAGGGCGAGCCGATACCGGTGGTGATGCTGACGGCGCGTGGCGAAGATATCGATCGTATCCTGGGCCTGGAAATGGGCGCAGATGACTACCTGGCCAAACCGTTCAATCCGCGCGAACTGCTGGCGCGCATTAATGCTGTGCTGCGCCGCTACGAGCACACCCCGGCGGTTACTGCCAGCCACCAGGAAGCCGAAGCACTGCATTTTGGCCCCTGCACACTGAACCCCTCACGGCGCGAGCTGCTGCGTGATGGCCAGCCGGTGACGCTGACCACCGCCGAATACGCCGTGCTGTTGGCGCTGGCCACCCACCCGCGGCGGCCGCTTACCCGCGAGCAGCTGATGACGCTGGCCATGGGCAAAGGCGGTGGCGAGTCGCAAGACCGCAGCATTGACGTACACGTGTCGCGCCTGCGCAAGGCCATAGAAGATGCTGACGGCCCGCCACGCTACCTGCAAACGGTCTGGGGCTACGGCTATGTATTTGTGCCCGATGGCCGTGACAAGGACGCACCATGACCCTGCCCGTGTTGCGCGGCACCTTGTTTATCCGCCTGGCTGCCTTGGTGGTGATGGCCGTGCTGGCCAGCCAGGTGTTTACCCTGTGGCTGGGCGTAAAGCAAAAAAATACCCTGCTGGCGGACCAGCTGTACGCCCAGGTGGTGGACACGCTGGCCGATTACGAGGGCGCGCTGGCGCGCTTGCCCGCTGCGCAACGCGCCCCCTTTCTGCTGACCAACAACCACGTCGGCCTGCCGCGCCTGCTGCCGCTCAGTGCGGCAGAGCAAGTGCATTCCAGGGTGCCGCCGATGGGGCACGATCTGGCTGGCCAGCTATCCGATGTCTTGGGTGAGCCGGTGCATGTGCAGTTCAGCCGCGGCGAGCGGCGCGAGCTGTGGCTGCGTGTGCCGGTGCTGGATAGCCATTATTGGCTGGTGATGCCGTTGACGCGCTTTTTGCCGCCTTCCTTGCGGCCAACCTTGCAAGCTGCCGGCTTGGTGGCGCTGCTGTCCTTGCTGGCGGCGTTTGCCCTGGCCTGGCGTACCACCCGGCCGCTATCGCAGCTGGTGGCCGCTACCCGAGAGCTGGAAGCCGGGCGTACACCGCCACCGGTGGTGCCCAGTGGCCCGCGCGAGGTGCGCCTGCTGATCGAGCGTTTTAACGGCATGGCGCAGGCGCTGGACAAGGCCGCCAGCGAACGCCGCCTGATGCTGGCAGGGCTCTCGCACGACCTGCGCACGCCGCTGACCCGGCTGAAACTGGCCGTAGAGATGCTTTCTCCTGATGAAGATAGTGCCGGGATGCTGTCGGATATCGACGAGTTATCGCATATTGTCAGCCAGTTCATCGATTTTGCCCGTAGTGAAGAGACCCGCCCGATGCAGGAGGTGGCGCTGGGGGGCGTGATCGACAGCGTGCTATCGCGCTTTGCCCGTGACGGCATGGCGGTGCACTGGCAGCGCTGCGATGCCAGCTTGCAGGGCGATGCTTTAAGCCTGCAGCGCCTGTTGTCCAACCTGCTGGAAAATGCGCGCCGTTACGGCCAGCCGCCGTTTGCCGTGAGCTTGCAGCCGGGGGCGGGTGAAGTGGTGCTGCGGGTGCGCGATAGCGGGGAGGGCATTGCGCCGGACTTGCAGCAGGCAGCGCTGGCGCCGTTTGAAAGGTTGGCCGCACACCGGGGAACCGATGGCGGCAGCGGGCTGGGGCTGGCCATTGTGCAGCGCATTGTGCAGCAGCATGGCGGGCGTTTGCAGTTTGCCCACCCCCCAGGCGGGGGCTTCGAGGTGGCGGTCTGGCTGCCTGCTACCCCCCCGGCCGGCTGAGGCTCAGGGGGGCTGCGGTGTCCGCGTGGCCGGGCAGTCGCTGGCTTGCACCACGCTAAAGCGGCCTTCCAGCCCCGGGCGCATATGCCAGGTAGGCAGGCCGTGGCGCTGTAGCAGGCTGGCGTACTGGCCGCTTTGCCATTGCTGCAGTAGCTGCTGGCGTAGCTGCTGCGCCAGCAGCAGGCCGCTATCGTTTGGCCGAAAGCTCAGGGCCGGCCACACCTCGCCCACGGCCTTGTTGCTGTCATAGCTGAAATGACGGTGGCTGCCTTGTGTGCGCATGGCGTCTTCACTGAGTGCCAGAAAACTGAAGAAATAGTTGGCGCGTCGCGCGCGCAGCATGTCCAGCGCTTTGTCTATGCTGCTGACCTCTTCCCAGCGCAGCATGGGGTTTTGCTGGACAAAAGCATGATTAAATCCCCGTACCACCAGCACGCGCTCCCCGGTGGGCGGCAGGCTGCCCGGGCCGGGTACCTTGTCGCCCTGGCGTGTGATGAATACTTCGTAGTCGCGCACGCCTAGCGTCAGAAAGTGGCTGTCGTGGCGGCGGCACAACAGGTCGGCGGCAAACAGCTCGCCTTCACCGCCGCGGTAGTAGCGTTCTACCGCCCGTGCCGGTGGTAGCAGGCGCAGGTTGATGGCTTGTTGCTGCAGCTGCAGGCGCCCCAGCAGCTCGGGTATCCAGCCGTGGCCATTCCAGGCAAAGCCGGGCATGTCCAGAACCACAGCTGTGATGGCTTGGGCTGGCAGGTGTAGCGCAGCGAGCAGCAGGGTGGTGGGCAAGCGGTACATGGCAATGTCCCGAGGGGGAAAGTGCCAGTGTAGGTGGCTTAGTGTGGTTGCTCGATATTTCTATAATTTTCAGCCGCTGCTTGTTGTGCGGCCTCCCAGCCTAATAGCGACAGTTTGCAGTTTTCCCCCCAGCGGTAACCCCCCAATGCCCCGCTGGCGCGGATAACGCGGTGGCAGGGGATGAGCCAGGCGATCGGGTTGGCCCCCACGGCGCTACCCACGGCGCGTCCTGCACCGGGCCGGCCTAGCGCCTGTGCCAGCTGGCCATAGCTGCACAGGCTGCCATACGGTATGGTCAGCAGCGCGCGCCAGACCTGGATCTGGAAATTGCTACCGTGTACATGCAGTGCCAGAGGCGGGTTGTCGTGCAGGCGCTGCGGCTGAAACAGCCGTGCCACCAGCACCTGATGGCTGCCAGACTGGTATTGAAGCTGCGCGTGCGGCCAACGTTGCTGCAGCAGCATGCGTGCGGATGCATGATCCGCCAGGGGCAGGAAATGCAGCAGGCACAGCCCGCGTGGCGTACTGGCGGCCAGTAGCGGGCCAAAGCGGCTGGGTTCGATGCTCCAGTGCAGCGGCAAGCTGGCGCCGCCCGCGCGCCACTCGCCGGGCGTCATGGCTTCCAGCGTGACAAACAGGTCGTGCAGGCGGCTGCTGCCGGACAAGCCCAGCTGGTGGGATAGTGGCAGCAGCGCAGTGCCTTGCTGCAAGCCTGCCTTGGCTGCCTCTAGCGTGATCTGCTGTAAAAAGCGTTTGGGGCTGATGCCGGCCCATTGGGTAAACAGGCGCTGCAGGTGGTATTCGGACAAGTTTAGTGTGCCAGCCAGCTGCGCCAGCGTGGGCTGGCTATGGGCGTGTTGTATCAGGTAGCGGATCGCCTGGGTGATGCGCTCTTCATCGCGGGGTGGGTGTGCACTGTGCATGCCGGCCTCCTGGGTCATGCTGGCAGTGTAGTGAGCCACGTCAGCCCGGGCGACCCGATTCTTGCCATGTTGGCCGCAGGCAAGAAAAAACCCCGGTTCGTAAACCGGGGCCAATGCCTTGGCAGGCTCCCGCTCAGGGAGGTGAAGCGGGAAGGAGCGTGGCTCCTGTTTGCTTTGACGCCTCAATCGGGGAAAGTTTCATCGATATCGTCAAATTGTTCCTCTTGCGGCATCGGGCAGGCGGCAAACCAGCTCTCCACAATGCCTGCTACTTCTTCGGTACCGGTCTTTTTGGAGCTGGAAAACAGCTGCAGGGTGATATTGGGGTAGTCAGCCAGCTGTTTCTTGACCGAGGACAGAACCTTTTGCTGTTCCTGGCGCGACAATTTGTCGGCTTTGGACAACAGAATGTGTACCGGGCGCTGGGTAACGGTAAAGAACTCGATCATCTTCCAGTCCAGCTCCTTGAGCGGGTGGCGCGAGTCCATGATCAGCAGCAGGCCCACGATGCTGTCGCGCGTTTGCAGGTACTGGCCCAGCAGGGCTACCCAGTGTACGCGGATGGCCTCGGGCACTTCGGCGTAGCCGTAGCCGGGCAAATCCACCAGGAAACGCTCCTGGCCGAGGTCGAAAAAGTTGATGTGCTGCGTGCGGCCAGGGGTTTTGGATACGTAGGCCAGGCGGGTACGATTGCACAGGGTATTGATAGCGCTGGACTTGCCGGCGTTAGAGCGGCCAACAAAGGCCACCTCGCAACGCGTGGGTGGCAAATCCTTGAGGTGGTTTACGGTTGTGAAAAACCGTGCATTCTGAAAGATCGACATAGTAGTAAGGGCAAAGTCAATTGATATAGAATAGCAGGTTTGAAATTGCCACCTTTACAGATATTTACGCTACCTCTCATTAGGAGCGACCATGAAACGTAACA
>JAIXTB010000249.1 GCA_027484385.1 Neisseriaceae bacterium
ACCTTCGGCACTCGTATTTGAAAAGCATTGTCTTGTCAGGACAAATGGCTATTCTGAATACTGGTTATCTCGATAGAAGGTGGCTCAATGTCCTGCCTACCCGATCCATCAGGGCTGGTAAACACCCTGCTCAATAGCGTGCCGATAGGCATTGCGGTGCTGGACGCCGATTTTCGTTATCTGCATATCAACCAACGGTTGGCCAACTCTAATGGCCAGCCGCCGGAAGCCCATATCGGCCGCCGCCCGCGTGACGTGATACCCGATGCCGGGCCGGCACTGGAATCCATCATGCAGGCAGTACAGAGCAGCGGCGAGGCACGCACGCGCTTTGCCGCCAGCGCCGAAATCCCGCCCGGCTCCGGCCAGCTGCGCCACTGGGAAGCCAGCTATCACCCGCTGCCCATGCCGGATGGCCAGCCATGCGGCATCCTGGCCATGGTGGAAGATGTCACCGCCCGCTACGAAGCCGAACGCATACAGCGCGAAAACGAAGGTCATCTGCGCCGCGTGCTGGACAACCTGTTTACCTTTGTGGGTGTACTGACGCCGGACGGCACCCTGCAAAGCGCCAACCGCGCCCCGCTGGAAGCCGCTGGCATACGCATAGAAGACGTACGCGGGCTGAAGTTCTGGGACTGCCCCTGGTGGAACTATTCGCCACAAATACAGGCACAGATACAGCACGCAGTACTGCGCGCTGCCTGCGGCGAAGTATCCCGCTTTGACGTGGTAGTACGCATGGCAAATGATGTGCTGACCCCCATCGACTTCATGCTGGCCCCGCTGCGCGACGAATACGGCCGCATTACCCACCTCATTCCATCCGCCATTGATATCAGCGCACGCACGCGCAGCGAAGACGCACTACGCCAGAACGAAGCCCTGCTGCGCCAAGTGGTAGAGGCGATTCCGGACGGGCTGATGATGGTAGACGAGGCCGGGCTGATCAGGCTGGTGAACAGCCGCATGGAAAGCCTGTTCGGCTACCCGCGCGCCACCTTGCTGGGCCAGCACTTCAGCTACCTGCTGTCGGAGACACAGCGCGAGCAGCACCATGACAAGATGAAGCACTACCTGCAAGCACCGGTGAGCCGGCATATGGCGGATAGCCAGGTGCTACAAGCCAGGCGGCGTGACGGCAGCCTGTTTCCGTGCAGGATCGGCCTGTCCCCGCTGCTGGTGGGTAACAAGCCGCATGTGCTGGCGTCCATTACCGAGCTTGACCAGGCTGACAGCAACAAGACACACAAGCCCGACCCTGCCTGAGATAGGGCATGGCTACTAAAAAAGGGGGGCAAAAACGGCAGGCAAAAAAAATCCCCTGAGGGTCCTCCACAGGGGCCAACACGAGGAAGAAACATCTCGCCGGCGAGGGGCCGACACGATGCTTCGAGGGGCTAACACCACAAAAACCTTTCGGCTTGAGTGCAGTGCACAATTTAACGCAATTGCTCTAGATTGTCCATGGCTTTATTGGGGTATTAGCAATAAGTTCACTTATTGAATGATCGCCAAGCAACAGAAAAGCCCCGCCGCGTCACCACACGCTGCCTGCCATAACGCCCTCCACCGATGCATGCCCCGGCAAATCATCAAGCTCGCGGCCGGCTTTGTCTTAGCGCACAGCGCTCGCAGGGGTTAGTTCTTCACCGGCCGTTTGGCCAGCATGCGCTGCAGGGTACGGCGGTGCATGTTCAGGGCGCGGGCGGTGGCCGACACATTACCGTCGTGTTCCGCCAACACACGCTGCAGGTGCTCCCAGCTCACGCGCTTGAGCGACATCGGCTGCGCGGTCACATCCTGCGCAGGGTTGGCCGCCACCTGGCCCAGCGCATTCAGGATGTCATCCACCCCGGCCGGCTTGGCCAGATAGTTCACCGCGCCCAGTTTCACCGCCTCTACCGCCGTGGCAATGCTGGCGTAGCCGGTGAGCACCAGCACGCGCGCTTGCGGTGCTTTTTCCAGCAGCTGCGGCAGCAGGCGCAGGCCACTTTCGCCAGCCAGGTTCAGGTCCAGAATCACCTGTGGCGGTGGCGCCGCCATGACCTCGGCCAGCGCGGCGTCAGGGTTGGCCGCATGCCGCACGCTGTAGCCGCGCCGGGTAAGGCTGCGCGCCAGTACGCCGGCAAAAGCGGTGTCGTCATCGATAATCAGCAAGTCGTTCATGGTGTATCCAGTGGCAGGCGCAGGGTGGCGCGCACACCGCCCTGCGGGTCGTTATCCAGATTCAGTTCGCCGCCCAGGTGCGACAGCGTCACGTGCGACAGCATCACCCCCAGGCCCAGGCCGGCGGGCTTATTGCTGTCCAGCGGGGCCAGGCCGGCACGCGCCAGCTGCGCGTCGCTCAGGCTGCCACGCCGGTTGTGGATGTGCAGCGTGAGCCAGCCTGCGCTGCTGGCCACGGTCAGCTCCACCTCGCCGCCGCCGGCTTCGGCAGCGTTATTGAGCAGGTTGAAAAACGCCGGCCAGAAGCGCGGGTCGAAGGCCACCAGCGGGCCACCCTGTAGCAGGCCATGACGCAGCAGTTTTACGTCCGGGCGGCTGGAGTACCAGCCCTGCAGGCGCTCGTCCAAAGCCTCGCACAGCGGCTGCGGGGCCGGTCGGCTTTCGGCACCGGCTTTCAGCCTGGCCAGCGCGTCGCGGCATACCGCCAGCTGGCTGTGCATCAGCTGCAGGTCGTCGATCAGCGCGGGCGGCGTGGTGTAGCTGGCCAGCATGTCGTCACACAGCAGGGTCAGCGTATTGAGCGGTGTGGACAGCGTATGCGCGGCACCGGCAGCCTGCACCCCCAGCGCCACCAGCTGCTCGTCGCGCAGCTGTGCCTCGCGTGCCACCGCCAGCGCCGCTTCGCGCTGCGACAGCTGCCAGGCCAGATAGGAGACAAAGCCGGTCAGCAGCGTGACGGACACGGCAAAGGTGATCCACATGCCCACCAGGTGCAGCTGGAAAGCATACGCGGCATCGCTACCGGCCAGCGGCCACGGCAAATGCCAGACAAACAGCAGGCCGTACGCCATCAGGCTGATGATGGCCAGCGCCCACGCCCGCGCGGGGGGCAATAACAAGGCACCAAACAAGACCGGCGGCAGGTAAAGCGAGGCCAAAGGGTTGGCCGCACCACCGGTAAAGGCCAGCATTTCGGTGAGCACCACCATATCGGCCAGCAAGCCCAGGCTGATCAGGCTGCGCACCTGCCAGCCCTGCGCCGCCAGCCATGGTGTAGCCAGATTCAGCAAGGCGAGCGTGAGCCAGGCTTGGCCCAGTAGCACCAGCGGCAATACCAGGCCAGCGAGCTGGCCCAGTACGATCAGCAGCAACGCTGCCAGCAGCATGGCCCAGCGCAGCTGCAGCAGGCGCTGGTGAACCAGGTCGAGGTTGGCCGCAAACAGGGCCGGAAACACAGTAGGCATCATGGCGGCACTTTACCATCCGGCATGCCGGCCGGCGCAGGGCTGCGGCATTTTGTCGCGCACAAAAAAGAAAGCCGCCCTCTTGGAGCAGGGCGGCATCAAGTGTTCTATTCGCAAGCAGGGGCGCCCCCCTGCCAGACACAATGTAGCGCACGGCAAGCGGTGGCGGAATGCGACACCTTGTCGCAGGGGCTAGAGCGCGGCGATCACCGCATCGCAAAACGCTGCCGTGCCGGTGCTGCCGCCCAGGTCAGGCGTGCGTGTGCCGCTGGCCAGTACGCGCTGCACGGCTTGCTCCAGCTGCGTGGCAGCGGCAGGCAGCTGCCAGTGGTGGCGCAGCAGCAGGGCCAGCGACAGCAGGCTGGCGACCGGGTTGGCCACGCCCTGCCCGGCAATATCCGGCGCGCTGCCGTGTACCGGCTCGGCAATGGCCACGCCCTGCCCCAGGTTGAGCGACGCCGCCACGCCCAGCCCCCCGGCAAACGCGGCGGCCAAGTCCGACAAAATATCGCCGTACAGATTGGGTGCCAGCAATACGTCAAATGCCTGCGGTGCCTGCGCCAGCTTCAGGGCCGCGGTATCCACCAGCAGCTCGTCCACCGCCAGTTGCGGGTAGCGTGCCGCCACCTCGCGCGCGCAATCGCGAAACAGGCCATCGGTCAGCGGCAGGATATTGGCTTTGTGCACAATGGTGATGCGCTGGCGCCCGCTGGCCGCTGCCAGCGCAAAAGCGGTGTCGGCCACGCGCAGCGAGGCAGCGCGGGTAATGCGCTTGATGGCGGTAGCGGTGTGGCCATCGCTGTGCTCTTCGCCCACGTACAGGTCTTCGGTGTTCTCGCGCACGATCAGCATATCCAGCCCCGGCAAGCCACAGCCGGGCAGGCTCAGGGTTGGCCGCAGGTTGGCGTGGCAGCCCAGCAGACGGCGCAGCTGCACAATGGGCGAGCGGTAGCCCGCCACCGCCCGCGCCGGCGAGCTTACGGCGCCAAACAGCACCGCGCCGCAATCACGCGCGGCGGCCAATGTGGCGTCCGGCAGCGCCGAGCCTTGTTGCTGGAAGGTGGCCCAGCCGGCGTCGGCTGTCACCGTTTGCAGCGCCGGCAGCATGTAGTGCAGCACGCGCACCGCCTGCGGCACCACCTCTTGGCCGATACCGTCACCCGCGATGACACACAGTTTCATCGTGCTTTCTCCCTGTTGTTGTTGCAGGGCAACATAGCGCGCAGCGTG
>JAIXTB010000216.1 GCA_027484385.1 Neisseriaceae bacterium
CAGCACCGGTACACCGCCGCCGGTGGACACAGCAATCACCAGCGGGGAGCGGTCAACAATGGCGGGGGTGATGTAGCTGGATAGCTCCGGGTCGTCTACCACGTTCACCGGAATGCCCAGCGCCTGCGCGGTGTCCGACACCACACGGTTTACCGCACGCACATCGGTAGCGGCCACCACCAGCTTGTAACGGCCGATCTGTGCTGGCTCGAAGTTGGCCGCAATATGCACCACCTCGCCACGTGCAGCCATCTGTGCCAGCTCGGGCGCCAGCTCGGGGGATACCACGGTAAGGCGCGCCCCGGCGGACAGTAACAGCCGCGCCTTGCGCAGGCCGACTTCGCCCCCGCCTACCAGCAAGCAGGGCTCGCCCTGCAAGCGCATGAAAATCGGAAAATACTCCACATTGCCTCCTGCCAGAATGCGCTCGAGCATACCCCGCAGCGCCACGCTTGGCGACCGCTACACCACAGATAGCCCCAGACCGATCATGAAAAAGGCATGATCCAGCATGCATTTCATGACAGCCCGACTTTTATCGCTACAATCCAGAGTAAGCACGGTCTGTCCGTGCATGCCCAGCCATGGAGAACAATGTGCCGGCCATTGCTACACTGGAAACAGCCCTCAGCGCCCTGCCGGGGGGGTACCTGCTACTGGATGAAAACCACCTCGTGCGCTTTGCTACCGCACGCTTCTACCAGCTATTACATTGCGAACCGCTGCAGTGCGGGCAAGCCCTGCCAAGCGGCCTGCTACCGGCGGAAATGCTGCCAGCCTTGCTGGCCGGCCAGGCGCACGCCAGCCAGCAGCTTTACACCGGCCAACTGCTGGACTGGCTGCTGACACCGCTGCCGGATGGCACCATGTTGAGCATTCGCGAAGACCGGCAAACCTTCCGCAACCTGATAGAAAACTCGCCGGACATCATCAGCCGTTATAACCCGCAGCTGGTCTGCCTGTATGCCAACAGCGCCCTGGGCCGCTACTCGCCCATACCGCCAGCCTTGCACGTTGGCCTGGGCATAGAAGAACGTGGCCTGCCGGCACACGTGTGCGACGCGTTTCGCCATGCCAGCAGCCAGGTACTGGCCAGCGGCAAACCGGTGATTTTTGAAAACCAGCTGAACCACCACGACAAACACTACGTTTTTGAGTCGCGCTTGTTTCCCGAAACCGACGAGCACGGCCAGGTGCAATCGCTGCTGTGCATCGACCGCGATATCAGCGAAGAACACGCCATGCGGCTCTGGCAGGCTGACGAAAACCGCCTGCTGGAAATGATTGCCAACGACCGCCCCATGAAAGAAGTCATGGTGTGGACCTGCCACATGATCGAGTCACAGATTGAAGGCTCGATGTGTTCCATCATGCTGCTGGACGATGACGGCATCCACCTGCACGTGGCTACCGGCCCCAGCCTGCCAGACGAATACAAGGCACAAATAGACGGCATCGCCATAGGCCCCGGTGTAGGCTCCTGCGGTACGGCAGCCTTTACCGGCGAGGCCGTCATTGTGACGGATATCCAGCAGCACCCGTACTGGGCCGATTACTCTGCCCTGGCCAGCAGCCATCAGCTGCATAGTTGCTGGTCTTACCCGATCAAGTCACACGATGGCCGTGTACTGGGCACCTTTGCCATCTACTTTTCCCACCCTAGTACGCCGGACAACCATAGCGAATACATCACCCTGCGTACCTCACACCTGATGGCCATTGCCATCCAGCAAGAGCGCCGCGCCAGCCAGCTGTTCCAGCTGGCCACACAAGACTCACTGACCGGGCTATACAACCGCCGTCACTTCATGACCCTGGCGGAAGAAGCGTGTGATCACACCCTCGTACACCCCAAACCACTGTGCATGCTGATGTTTGATCTGGACCATTTCAAACAGGTCAACGACCGCTACGGCCATGCCGCCGGCGACGACGCGCTACGCTCGTTTGCCCGCATCCTGCAAGACAGCCTGCGCGCGCAAGATCTGGTGTGCCGCATGGGCGGGGAAGAGTTTGCCGCCCTGCTGACCGACACCAGCGCAGAAGATGCCATGACTGCGGCGCAGCGCATCTGCAACCTGGTGGCGCAAACCCCGGTGCTGAGCCACGGCCAAAGCATCCCGCTCACCGTCAGTATCGGCCTGGCCAGCTGCGTACCCGGCCAGGCACTGGGCGACATGATGCGTCAGGCAGACAAAGCGCTGTACGAAGCCAAAAACGCTGGCCGCAACCGTGTGCATGTCGCCCAATGCCCCTAAGGGCCCGCCTGTCCTGCCTGCACAATGCAGTTGCGGCCGGCGCGCTTGGCTTGATAAAGCAAATCGTCAGCCTGGTGCAGGCATTTTTCGGGGTTAACCTCGGCATCGTCCCAGCTCACCAGACCCACAGAAAAAGTACAGTGCAGCGTGTGCCCCCCTGCCTGCAATGGCAGCCGGGCAAACTGCTCGCGCAGGGCATCGAGCTTGCGCAGGGCATCTGCCGGGCCAGCGCCCGGTAACAGCACACAAAACTCCTCGCCACCGTAGCGGGCAAACACATCCTGCTCGCGTAATGACTGCTGGAAAAAACGCGCCAGCGCACGCAAGACCTCATCCCCTGCTGCATGGCCATAGCGGTCGTTGACCTGTTTGAAGTGGTCCACGTCCAGCATGGCCATCGCCACGCGCCGAAACGGTGGCACCGCCAGGCGCAGCTGCTGCAAGGCCTCGTCCAACCCGCGACGGTTCAACGCACCGGTCAGGCTGTCTTGCAGGGTTTCGCGCACCAGGTGCAGGGTACGGCGCCGCAAGATCACCATCAGAAAACCGAAGCTGCCATAGATGGTAGCCGTCGACACAAACAGATAGAGCAGCGGGTCTGACATATCCACCAGCACAATACTGCCGCCCTGCCAAGCCAGCGCAGCCAGGCGCAGGGCAAACGTGATGGCCCCCAGCGCGTACAGCGTGGTCAGGATAGGGTAGCCGGGGCGGATATGCTGCTCGATCTGCCAATGCAGCCACGCCAGGCGTACAAACACGCCGCCCAGCGCCACCACATTCCACATGGCCGCCCACTGCGCCGGCAACAGGTCGGTATTGGCCAGCAGGGTCAGCAGGCAGAGCAAGGTGCCCGCCACGTACCAGGGCTTGCGCCCCTGCAGGCTGGCCAACACCAACGCAAACTGCTGATAACCACCCAGCAACAAACCCATGCTGAACGCGTCCAGTACACGCCAGTGCAGTACCGGCTGCGCCTCGATCACCATGCCGAAGGCAATACACAGGCAACCCTGCAGCCAGATACGCCGCTCGCGCACCAGCTCGGCCTGGCTGGCGGCAAAACGCCAGCTGCTCCAGCCCACCAGAATGATGGTGAGGGCAATGGGCATAATATGGACATCGATCATGACAAGCGTCGCATTCGATAAACAGACTTACTGCTTTATAGCGCAGCCCTTGCGACCGCTGCGGCCAACCTGCCGCTGGCCCGCACAATCAGCTAGCCATCAATGCGATCTGCCACCGCAGCATCGTGCAGGGCACGGGTGGTCTGACAGGCGGCACGTTGCAAGCACCGCCAGCCGCGCCACCGCCAAGCAAAGAAAAACCCTGGCTGCAGGGCAACCAGGGTGCGGTATCGGGGTAGCAAGGCCGCCCGGCGGGCGGCCTTGCTCGCTGGCCTGCGGCCAACCTTGTCGGCCAGGCGATGCTTAGTGAGCGGCCTCCCAGCTATCGCCCACGCCCACCTCGGCCAGCAGCGGCACCTTCAGCGCCGCCACACCCGCCATCAGCTGCGGCAGGCGGCTGCGTACCACCTCCAGCTCGTCCTGCGCCACTTCCAGCACCAGTTCATCGTGTACCTGCATGATCAGGCGGCTGCGCAGGCCGTCCTGCAGCAGCCAGCCCTGCACCGCGATCATGGCCAGCTTGATCAGGTCGGCGGCGGTGCCCTGCATCGGCGCGTTAATCGCCGCGCGCTCGGCACCGGCGCGGCGTGCCTGGTTACCGGCGCGGATATCCGGCAGGTACAGGCGGCGGCCGAATACCGTCTCCACATAGCCCTGCTCGGCCGCCTGCTCGCGGGTACGCTGCATGTAGTCGGCCACGCCGGGGTATTTGCGGAAATAGCTGTCGATATACACCTGCGCCGCGTCGTTGCTGATACCCAGCTGCGCGGCCAGGCCGTACTTGCCCATGCCGTAAATCAGGCCAAAGTTGATGGCTTTGGCAGCGCGGCGCTGCTCGCTGCTGACCTCGGCCAGCGGTGTGCTGAACACCTCGGCGGCGGTGGCCTTGTGAATGTCCTCGCCACTGGCAAAGGCGGCCAGCATGCCTTCGTCGCCGGATAGGTGCGCCATGATGCGCAGCTCGATCTGCGAATAGTCGGCGCTGACAATCACGAACCCCGGCTGGGCGATGAAGGCCTCGCGCACGCGGCGGCCTTCGGCGGTACGCACCGGAATGTTCTGCAGATTGGGCTCGCTGCTGGCCAGGCGGCCGGTAATGGCCACTGCCTGTGAATAAGTAGTGTGCACGCGGCCGGTCTGTGGATTAATCAGCGTCGGCAGCTTGTCGGTGTAGGTGGATTTCAGCTTGGCCAGGCCGCGGTACTGCAGGATCAGCTTGGGCAGCGGGTGGTCCAGCGCCAGTTTTTCCAGCACTTCTTCGTCGGTAGAGAAACCACCCGACGGCGTTTTGCGCACACCCTTGGTGGGGATGCCCAGCTTGCCGAACAGGATTTCCTGCAGCTGCTTGGGCGAATTCAGGTTGAACGGCTGGCCGGCCAGCGCGTAGGCCTGCTGCTCCAGCTGCAGCATCTCGCTACCCAGCTGGTGGCTTTGTGCGGCCAACTTGTCACGGTCGATCAACACGCCGGTGCGCTCCATGGCAAACAGCACCTCGGCCACCGGCAGCTCCATGTCGCGGTACACACTGCCCAGCGCGCCATCGAGCTGCGGGGCAAAGTGCTGCGCCAGGCGCAGGGTGATGTCGGCGTCTTCGGCGGCGTAGTTGGCCGCTACATCTACGGCCACTTCGGCAAAGCCGATCTGCTTGGCGCCTTTACCGCAGATTTCCTCGTAGGTCACCGTGGTTTCGCCCAAATGGCGGCGCGCCAGGTCATCCATGCCGTGGCGCTCGTGGCTTTCGATCACGTAAGACGCCAGCAGGGTGTCGTCCACCACGCCGCGCAGGGTAATGCCGTGGTTGGCCAGCACGTGGTGGTCGTATTTCAGGTTCTGCCCCAGCTTGGGACGGCTGGCGTCTTCCAGCCACGGCTTGAGTTGTGCCAGCGTGGTGTCGAAGTCCAGCTGCTGCGGCGCGTCCGGCCCGCAGTGCGCCAGCGGCAGATAAGCAGCCTCGCCCGCCTGCACGGCAAAGCTGAGACAGACGATGCGCGCCTGCATCGGGTCCAGGCTGGTGGTTTCGGTGTCCACCGACACCACCTCGGCTGTGGCCAGCTTGTGCAGCCAGGCGTCCAGCTGGGCCTGGGTCAGGATGGTTTCGTAGCTGCGCGCTACCGCGGGTGGCGGCGCCAGCTGCGGCTCGATACCGGCGGCGATGGCCGACACGCTGTCCAGGTCGTCGCCAAACAGGCTGCCGCTCACGTGCAAGGGCGCCTGCGCGGGCGCCGGGTTGGCCGCCACCGTGCCGCCCAGCTTGTCGTTCACCTCGCGCAGGAAGGTGCGGAAGCCACACTGGGCAAACAGCACCGCCAGCTGCGCGTACTGCTTGCTGCCGTGGCGCAGGTTGTCCATGCCCTGCGGCAGCTCGTTGTACAGCTCCACGTCGCACTTGATGGTGATCAGCTCGCGCCCGCGCGGCAGCCAGTCCAGCACTGCGCGCAGGTTCTCGCCCACCTTGCCGCCCACGTTGGCCGCATTCTCCATCACCGCCGCCAGCGAGCCGTACTGCTCCAGCCATTTCACCGCCGTTTTCGGGCCGCATTTATCCACGCCCGGCACATTGTCCACTTTGTCGCCGATCAGCGTCAGGTAGTCGATGATCAGGTCTGGCGGCACGCCGAACTTTTCCTTCACGCCGGCTTCGTCCAGGTTTTCGTTGGTCATGGTGTTCACCAGGCTCACCGCCGGGCTCACCAGCTGCGCCATGTCCTTGTCGCCGGTGGAGATGATCACCTTCATGCCGGCTGCCTCGGCCTGGCGCGCCAGCGTGCCGATCACGTCGTCGGCCTCCACGCCTTCCACCATCAACAACGGCCAGCCGCTGGCGCGCACCACCTCGTGCACGGTCTCGATCTGCGCGGCCAGCTCGCTGGGCATGGACGGACGGTTGGCTTTGTACTCGAGGTACAGGTCGTCGCGGAACGTCTTGCCCTTGGCGTCGAATATGCAGGCGCTATAATCGAATTGGACTTCCTTTTCCAATCGGGCCAGCATGTTCACCATGCCGTAGATGGCACCGGTGGGCTCCCCCTGCGGCGAACGCAAGTCGGGCATCGCGTGAAAGGCGCGGTACAGATAAGAAGAGCCATCGATCAATAACAAGGTTTTCATAATCAAAAAGGGCTAAGGTATGGGCTTGCACGATAAATTACCGCAAACAAGCGACCGTTACGCGATGATGCAACGCTTCCGGGCGCGCGAAGCGTGGCACGTGATGAAGATTTTGTCGGAATTCGTCGAATCCGCCGAAGAGCTGCAGACCATTACGCCGGCGGTGAGCATCTTCGGCAGCGCACGAACCCCGCGAGACCACCCGTATTATAAGCTCACCGAGGACATCGCCCGTCTGCTTTCGGACGCCGGCTTTTCGGTGATCTCCGGCGGCGGCCCCGGCATCATGGAAGCGGCCAACAAGGGCGCCTTCTACGGCAAGAGCCCGTCGGTGGGCCTCAACATCGTGCTGCCACACGAACAGCGCCCCAACGAATACCAGGACCTGAGCCTGACATTCGACCATTTCTTCAGCCGCAAGGTGATGTTTGTCAAACACGCACTGGCCTACGTGGTGATGCCGGGCGGCTTTGGCACGCTGGACGAAATGTTCGAGGCGCTCACGCTGATCCAGACCGGCAAAAGCCGCAAAATGCCCATCATCCTGTGCGGCAGCGCCTTCTGGGGCGGCCTGCTGGACTGGGTACGCGAACGCCTGGCCGGCGACGGTATGATCAACCCGGCCGACCTGGACCTGCTGCAGCTGATCGACGACCCGCAGGAAATTGTGGAAACCATCTTCCGTTTTTACGAAACCCGCGGCTTCGAAACGCTGCCGGAGGAGCGCGAACAGCTGCTAAACCTGTAGAATTGGCCTGACAGAGGGGGCAATAGCCCCCCACCACCAAGCCCAGGACCAAGGAAACCCTCATGCAGCGCCTTTTGCTGGCTACCCTCATGGCAGCCTCGCTCGCGGCTTACGCCGACACGCCCCCCGCCACCGTTCCGCCACCACCGGCCACACTCAGCGGCCCGCAGCCGGAAGTACGCGTTTACCAGAACGGCCCGGACACCGTGGAAGAGTACCGGATGAACGGCAAGGTCTATATGGTGAAAGTGACCCCGCAAGGTGCACCGGCCTACTTCATGATGGACGAAGAAGGCAAAGGCGTGATGCAGCGTGTTTCCCCCTCCCAGCAGCAGGTTACCCCGCGCTGGGTGCTGATGACGTTCTAGGAGGCCGCCATGTCCGTGTACACCTCGGTTTCCAACGACGACATGCAGGCCTGGCTACAGCGCTACGCGCTGGGCGAGCTGGTAGAACTCAAAGGCATTGCCGCCGGCATCACCAATACCAACTACTTTGTCACCACCACGCACGGCCGCTACGTGCTGACCCTGTTCGAAGTACTACAACTGGCCGAGCTGCCGTATTTCCTGCAGCTCAAAAGCCACCTGTCGCGTCATGGCGTGGCCTGCCCGGCGCCCATTGCCGACCACAACGACCAGTTTGCCTCCCTGCTGGCCGGCAAGCCCGCCTGCCTGGTGAGCTGCCTGCAAGGTAGCGATGTCAGCCACCCCAATGCCGCACAGTGCCACGCCGTGGGCGAAATGCTGGCGCAAATGCACCTGGCGGGCAGCACCTTCCCGCTGCGCATGGACAACCCGCGCGGCCCGGCCTGGTGGGCGCATACCGCCAGTACGCTTTACGACGCCATGCCGGCAGCTGACGCCGCCATGTTGCGCGACGAAATTGCCTTCCAGGCCAGCCACCGCTTCGACTTCTTGCCACACGGTGTCATCCACGCCGACCTGTTCAAAGACAATGTGCTGATGGATGGCGACCGCATTGCCGGCTTTATCGACTTTTACTACGCCTGCAACGACATCCTGCTGTACGACGTAGCCATTGCGCTGAACGACTGGGCACGCCTGCCGGATGGCCAGATAGACGACGCCCTGGCCAGCGCGCTGCTCGCCGGCTACCAGGCGGTACGCCCGTTCAACCACAGCGAAATCGCCGCCTGGCCGGTGATGCTGCGCGCCGGTGCGCTGCGCTTCTGGGTATCGCGCCTACTGGATTACCACCAGCCGGCCAGCGGTGAACTCACGTTTACCAAAGACCCGGGCGTGTTCCAGCAACTGTTGGCCGCACACCGCCAGCGCAGCAGTTTCTGGCTGTAATACCAGAGAAAATCTATCGAAATAACAAGCCGCGCACAATCATACATAGGTCATATTGCGACCTGCGCGGCTTGCCACTAACATGCAGCACTACCTCAACGCATGGAGCATCAAGATGAAAAAGAACCTGCTACTGCTGGCCCTGCTGGCACCCCTGGCGGCCTACGCGGTTGACAGCAGCAAAGACGAATACATCGGCGGCAACCTGTCGCTGAGCCGTCACAGCGTGAGCATGCCGGGCTACAAATCGACCAATATTGACAACAACAGTAATGGCTACGGTCTACGCGCGGGCTTTTATAGCCATGACAACCTGTCATGGGAATTGGACTACCAGAATTATGGCAAGTCAAAACGAATTGTGAGTGATGGGGTCGACTCCGACCGTGTAGAGTCCTCTCTGTCCAGCGTAGGGATCAGCGCCATTGGCCACCTGCCACTGAACGACAAGCTGGGCCTGTACGGCCGTGCCGGTTTGGCACGCGTAGAAAGTAAAACAACAGGATCCGATGGCTCGGGCTTCAAGGCTCGCAAAACCGTGCCGGTTATCGGCCTGGGCGTAGAAACCCAGCTGCAGCCGGATCTGCGCGCTTATGTAGAAGTCGCCAAGACCGGCAAGGTAAAATCCAGTACCGGCAGCCAGGAAGACACCCATTCCGGCACCCGCCTGAGCGGTGGCATCACCTATCATTACTGATACCGGTCTGCCGTACGCAACAGCCCGCCTGGCGGGCTGTTTTGCATTGATCGCCCCTAACCCGCTAGACGAGACACCGCATGTCCCCACGCCTGCTACTAGTAGAAGATGACCAACGCCTGGCCGACCTGGTACGCGTATACCTGAGCAAACACGGCTACGAGGTACTGCACCACGGCCGGGGGGATACCGCGGCCGAGCTGATCCTGGCGGAAAACCCCGACCTGGTGATACTGGACGTGATGCTGCCGGGCAAGGACGGCTTTGAAGTCTGCCGCGATGTCCGCCCGCGCTACCACGGCCGCATCCTGATGATGACCGCGCGCGACGAAGAAATAGACGAAATCCTGGGCCTGGAGCTGGGCGCCGACGACTACCTGACCAAACCGGTAGAGCCGCGCCGCCTGCTGGCGCGCATTCGCGCCCTGCTGCGCCGTAGCGAAGGCGAGGCCAGCCAGGCCGCAGAAGAAGGCCGCATCGTTTTTGGCCAGTTCAGTATCAGCCAGGCCACGCGCGAGGCCATGCTGGGCAGCGACACGCTGGAGCTCACCACCGCCGAGTTCGACCTGCTGTGGCTGCTGGCCAGCCACGCTGGCGAGATCCTGTCGCGCGACGACATCATGAACGCCCTGCGCGGTATCGGCTTTGACGGCCTGGACCGTTCCATCGACGCCCGCATCTCGCGCCTGCGCAAAAAACTGGGCGACAACCCAGACACCCCGACCCGCATCAAAACCGTCCGCGGCAAAGGCTACCTGTTCTCGCGGAGCGACTGGGAGTGAAGCCCCCCGCCACGTTGGCCGCACTGTTTGCGCGCTACTTCGTGCAGACCATGGTGGTGCAGTTTGTCCTGCTACTGGGCTTTGTCACCCTGCTGATCTTTCTGACCTCCGGCGCCGACCGCGACCGTATCCAGCAGCAAATGGATGGCACCGTGCGCATGATCCAGCGCCAGCTGCTGTCGCAACAGCCGGCACGGCGCCCGGCCGAACTGGCCACCATCAACGAGCTGTTCACCTACCCCATCAAGCTGCTGCCCGCCATACCCGCCGGCCTGGACGACGAAGCCCGAGCCCGGCTGGCCAGCGGGCAAAGCTGGCTGGACTACGGCAACGAGCTGCTATACGCCCCACTGCCCGGCACCAGGCAGATACTGCAGCTGGGCCCGCTGAACCAGGAAGCCGAACCGCATAACTTCCTGCAAACCGAATGGGGGCTGTTCTTGCTGTGGTTCGGCTTTTTTGGTGTCCCCATGGGCCTGCTGATCTACCTGAACCTGCGCCCGCACTGGCAGTCGCTCATTACCCTGCGCAGCACGGCCAACCAGCTGGCAGAAGGCGATCTGTCGGCCCGCGCCGCCGCGCTGAAAAGCCCCTTGTTTGCCCCGCTGGGTAGTGTCATCAACGACATGGCCACCGCGCTAGAACGGCAGGTAGAAACCCGCCAGGCCCTGGCCCACGCGGTAGCCCACGAGCTGCGCACCCCGGTAGCGCGCCTGCGCTTCGGGCTATCCATGCTGGACGAGGCAGATGATGATGACGAACGCCAGCAGTACCGCGAAGGCATGGAGCGCGACCTCACCGAGCTGGACGAGCTGCTGAACATCAGCCTCAGCTACGCCAAACTGGACCGTGGCGAAGTGGCCTTGCAATACGAAACCATCGACCTGAACGAATGGTTCGACGATCTGATCAACCTGATGCAGCCCTTGTGCCCCGGCCAGCTGCAGCTGGGCCTGAGCTGTGAGCCCGGCAGTGCCACCTTCGACCGCAAACTGATGTACGTGGCCACGCGCAACCTGCTGCTGAACGCGTTCAAATACGCCAGCAGCCAGGTACACATGACGGTCAGCCTGGCGGATGACCGGCTGCATATTGCCGTAGACGACGATGGCCCCGGCATACCGGCAGCAGAGCGCGAGCGCATTTTCGAGCCCTTCCAGCGCCTGGACCGCTCGCGCGACCGCGCTACCGGTGGCCACGGCCTTGGCCTGTCGTTTGTCCGGCTGATCGCCCTGCACCACGGCGGCCATGCCCACGCCGGCGTAGCCA
>JAIXTB010000133.1 GCA_027484385.1 Neisseriaceae bacterium
CGGCTACGACGGCCACCGTGGCTGGGTAAACTACCTGGCCGTGCAACCCGGCGCGCAGGGGCTGGGCTACGGCCGCGCCATGATGGCGCATATCGAAGCTGCACTGCTGGCACGCGGCTGCCCTAAGCTCAACCTGCAGGTCCGCAGCAGCAACACCGCCGTACTGGCCTTTTACCGGCAGCTGGGCTACGCGCAGGACGAGGCGGTTAGCCTGGGCAAGCGGCTGATCCCGGACGAGCCCCAAGCCTAGGGCACAGGCGCAAAAAAGCCGGCATCGCGTGCCGGCTTTTTTGTTTGCCTCCGCTTACACCCGGTAGGCGCGTACTTCCTGCTGCATCCGTGCGGCCAGCTGATCCAGCGTCTGAGCCTGGTTGGCAGTCTGGCAGGCAGCGCTACTGTTGGCCTCGGCACCTTGTGCTACCTGCTCGACCTGCTGCGCAATGCTGTTAGTGGCCATGCTCTGCTCGCGGATGGCTTCGGCAATTTCCTGCACCACCTGTGCGCTGTCATGCGCCCCCTGCAACAGGCGGGCGATGTTTTGCTGCGCCGCCTCCACACCTTGCTGACCACGCGCTACCTGCGCCACAGCCTGGTCCATGCGGTTAACGACATTGTCTGTCACCTGACTGATAGACTGGATGATCTGGCCGATCTCCTGGGTAGACGACGCTGTTCGCTCGGCCAGCTTGCGTACCTCGTCAGCTACCACGGCAAAACCGCGCCCACTCTCGCCAGCACGCGCAGCCTCGATCGCGGCATTCAGGGCCAGCAAGTTGGTCTGCTCGGCCACCTCGCGAATCACATTCACCACCGACGCGATATTCTTGCTGCGCTCTACCAGCTGGCTAATCTCGCCAGCGGTATCGCTCACCGTGGTGGCAATACTGCCGATGTCGTTCACCACTTGCTGGATAGCCAGGCCACCCTGGGTAGCCTGGCTGGCCCCTTCAGCCGACAGGGCGTGGGCTTCACGTGCTCGGTCGGCAACATGGCTCAGGCTGACCGTCATTTCTTCTACCGCGGCCGCCATATGCGACGAGGCACTGCTCTGCTGGCTAGCGCTGGTGGCCACGCTACCGGAGGCTTGCTGCAACTGGCCGGCGGTGCCGGACACCTGGCTGATGCCAGCCTGAACGGTGTACAGGCTTTGCTGCAAACGCTCCAGCAAGCGGTTAAATGCACTGGCTGCGCTACCGATCTCATCTTGACCACTCAGGCTGACACGGCGGGTAAAGTCCAGGTCGCGGCTAATCCCCTCAATCGCCTGCTGCATGCGGCCCAGGCCACCGGAGATATTGCGACACAGCAGCGTGCCTGCCAAAGCCATCGCAGCCACCACAACTGCTAGCGCCACGGCCAGCTGGATCAGTGCTGTGCGGGCATCATTGCGGTTGGCTTGTTGCAGCTGTTCAGCCAGCTTGCGGTTGTACGCTACGTGCTCATCCAGTGCCGCTACCAGTGCATTACCGCGCCCTTGCAGCGCACGGGCCACCGCTGCCTGCTGCTCGCCGTTACGCGACAGCGCCAATGTCGGTGCCAGGCCGTCACGATAGACTCGCAGGGACTGGCGGGTTTGTTCCAGCAGGCGCTTGTCTTCGGCATCCACCACCATTGGCTCGTACGCTTTCAGCGATTGCTCCACCTCATCCAGCCGCGTGTTGATGACCTGCTCCGACTTCAGCTTGGCGTCAGCATCCGCGTTAGCCAAATGCTTCCACACCTCATTACGGGCAGACCAGGTGAGGTTGCCGATTTTGGCCAGCAATTCAACGCTGGGCAGGATGTTGCCGGTAAAAGAATCAAAGCGCTCGTCAGCCTGGTTCAGCTTGAATACTCCAGCCAGCCCCACCGCAATCACCACACAACAACTACAGACAAACGCCAGGATAAGTTTCGATACGATCTTCATTGCAGTGCCCTTGAGTAGATACGACAGGTTTGCCTGTTTGCGCCGCCATGTGCCGCTATAGGCTATTGATTCTTATTGCATATCTTATAAGGCGCAAAAAAGCGTAAGGAATATATCATGTCATGAAGTGTTCATTTATCGAACTAGATGCAGGTGTGGCCAGCGCGCAGAGGTGTGTGAAGAAGCGCCGCAGCACACCCGTCTGCTTTTACCTTGTTCTTTCAAAGATTTAAGCAGACAGACCGTTGTGGCTTCAACGCACACCACGTCGTAACAACCCAGGCAGGTAGGCGTGAAAAAGCCGGTGCATGCGCACCGGCCTGATGAGTGGAAAGAGAAACAACCTAGCTGGCCACTCGCCACCAGCCTGCTGCGTACACTACACGCGGTAGCGGTTGGCCTCTTCGCGCATTTGCACCGCCACCGTGCCCAGCGTGTCGGCCAGGCCTGCGGCCCTGCCCGCCGCCTCGCTATTGCTTTCGGCACCCTGTGCAACGTGCTCTACCTGCCTGGCGATACTATTGGTTGCCGCACTTTGCTCCAGGATGGCATTACTGATGTCCGTGACCAGACAGGCACTCTGACGGGCGCCCTCCAGCAGCTGCAGTATGTTGACGCGTGCCGACACCACCCCCTGTTGGCCGCGTGCGACCTGCGTTACTGCCTGGTCCATCTGTGTCACCACATTACTGCTGACTTGTTGAATTGCCTGGATGATCTGGCCGATTTCCTGGGTAGACGCCGCCGTGCGCTCCGCCAGCTTGCGCACCTCATCCGCTACCACGGCAAAGCCGCGACCGCTTTCGCCCGCGCGGGCAGCCTCGATCGCCGCGTTCAAGGCCAACAGGTTGGTCTGGTCTGCGACATCGCGAATCACGCTGACCACCGAGGCAATATTCTGGCTGCGTTCGGCCAAGACCGTCATCTGCGTGGCGGTATCGCTCACCGTACTGGCAATGGTGCCGATATCGCTGACCACCTGCTCGATCGCGCGCTCGCCCTCACTCGCTTGCTGCGCGCCGGCCGCAGACAAGGCTTGTGCTTCACTGGCCCGGTCTGCCACGTGGCTCAGGCTGACCGTCATTTCCTCTACAGCGGCAGCCATCTGCGCCGAGGCGTGGCTTTGCTGGCTGGCGCTACTGGCCACCTGTTGCGAAGCATCTTGCAACTGCTGCGAGGCTGCGGAGACTTGCACAATACCGCTTTGCAGGCTTTGCAAGCTTTGCTGCAGTCGGGTAGTGAGGCCATCAAAATCACCCGCCGCCAGGCTAACCTCATCGCGACCATCGCAGCCCACACGGCGGCGGAAATCCAGGTCGCGGCTGATATCACTGATCGCGCTTTGCAAGCGGGCCAAGCCAAGACGAATGGAACGTGACAGCAAACCACCCGCGGTCGCCAGCAACACAATCGCCGCCAGCACGATCAAGGCAAATTGCAGCTTTGCACGCTGGGCGGCATCGGCATTGGCATCGTCGGTCTGCTTGCTGAGCTGGTCGTTATACGCAATATGTTCTTCCCATACCTTGATCAGGTCATTCCCGTGGCCACCACTGGCAATCTGCACTGCCGCCTGCATGTTGCCAGCACGTGATAAATCCAGCATGGGTTTGAGTTCCGCCTTATATACTGCATAAATGGCTTTGCTGCGCTCGAACAGGTTTTTGTCCTGCTCGTCCACCACGTAATTGGCATACTGCGAAAAGTTTTTATCTATATCACCAAACAGTGCATAAATATCTGATTCATATTGTTTTTTCCTGTTCACATCTGGCTCTGCCAGGTGTTTCCAGAACAATACGCGTACTTGCCAGATATCATTTTTGGAATCATTAAGAATATGAATGCTGGGCAAGATATTGTCGGTAAAATAATCAAAGCGCTTTTCGGCCTCATTGATTTTCCAGACACCCAAACTACCCACTAGTGCTAATGCCAGACTACTACTGATAATAATAGCTATTATTTTTGATACGATTTTCATGTTTTCTCTCACCGGAATGGCTATTGCCTGATTTTTATTGTGCAAGCCCTGCCAGAGATACGGTGAAAATGCCCCATGAGCAATGTGGGATTTCCCCAGTACAAGGCGCTGGCCGCACCCGTCACCTTGCCACCCGCTATCCCAGCCCGTAGAATGCGCAGCTTTCGCCAGCTGGCGGATTGTTTTTTGAATTCAATGCTTTAAGGGTGATGTGTGTCTGATATCGAGCGCCTGGATACCTGGGTGAAATACAAAAACGGGCTGTGCAGCGACTGCATGGCATCCTGTTGCAGCATGCCGGTAGAGGTAAAGCTGCCAGACCTGGTGCGCATGGGCATTGTGGACGAGTTCGAGCTGCAAGAGCCGGTGAAGAACATTGCCAAACGTCTGGAAAAGCAGCGCATCATCCAGCATTTCAACTTCAAGTACGAAGTATTCACTCTCAGCCGCCGCGCCAACGGCGACTGTATGTACCTGGACCAGAAAACCCGGCTGTGCACCATCTACGAACTGCGCCCCAATACCTGCCGTAACCACCCCAAGGTCGGCCCGCGCCCGGGCTACTGCGCCTATACCAAAAACCCCAATCACGGCCGCCGGAGCACCTGATGAGCGACAAACCCGCCCCTAAAGACCCGCTGCAAGGCGTGACCCTGGAAGCGCTGCTGAACGAGCTGGTGGCGCACTATGGTTGGCCGCAGCTGGGCCGGCTGGTGAAGATCCGCTGCTTCAACAGCGACCCCAGCATCAAGTCCAGCCTCACCTTTCTGCGCCGCACGCCATGGGCACGGGCCGAAGTCGAGGCGCTGTACATCCAGCTGAAAACACCCAAACCCGCCCGCCCGCCACGCACACACACCAGCCAGGGCAACGCCCCGCGCGTGCTGTTTGGCCGCAAGCCGGACGCCAGCTAAACCCTGCCCGGGCGGGCATATTGCCAGCCGATAGCATGACAGCTACACAGCCAATACATTACTATTGATAACCGTTATCAATAGTAATGTATTGCGATGACTGCTGCCTTGCTCCCGCCTGCCGCCACGCCACAGCACTGGTTCGGCATAGACCTGCACTGGGCCTACGCCGAGCTGCTGTCGGCACTGCGTCGCCAGTGCGGCTGCCCGCAGCGCGCCAAAGACGTGTTGCACGACGCCTTGCTGCGCTACGCGCTATTACAGCACCGCAGCCAGGTAGCCGAGCCGCAAGCCTACCTGCGCCGCGTGGCACAAAGCGTGCTGAGCGACCAGCTGCGGCGCGACCAGCGCTATGTCTTCGAGGCCGCGCCTGATGAGCAGCGGCTGCCCGCCACCCCCGACACCGCCGACCTGGCCGCGCTACGCCAGCGCCTGGCGCTGCTGCAGCACGTGATCAACACCCTGCCGCCACGCTGCCGCGAGGTGTTCTGGCGCGTGCGGGTAGAAGGCAGTAGCCAGCCCGAGGTAGCCGCCGCGCTAGGTATCAGCCTCAATATGGTGGAACGCCACCTGATACGCGCCATGCTGGACCTGCGCGCGCTGCAAGAGCAGGGCGCATGAGCGGGCTACGCGAAGAAGCGGCACGCTGGTTCCTGCGCCTGCAAGCCCGGCCCGACGACGACAGCCTGCGCACCCGTTTTGAGGCCTGGCTGCTGGCCGACCCGCGCCACGCCCACGAATACCGCCAGTTCGACAGCCTGTGGCACGGGCTGGATCGGCCCGACACGCTGCAACAGCTGGCCCGCGCCGCCGAAATCCGCCGCCAGCAACGCCGCCAGCTGCTCAAAGGCAGCGCCGCCAGCGTGCTGCTGGGCGTGGCCGGCTGGCGCTTGTGGGCCTGGCGCGACGCGCAGCCGCAATGGCAAACCACGCTAGCCAGCCGCCGCGCACCACTAAGGCAAACCCTGCCCGACGGCAGCGTGCTCACCCTGAACGCCGCCAGCCGCGCCAGCGTGCGCTACCTGGCCGCCATGCGCCACGTGCAGCTGGACGCCGGCCGCGCGCTGTTTGACGTGCAGCGCGATAGCGAGCGGCCGTTTGTGGTTAGCACCCCGCTGGGCCAGGTCACCGTGCTGGGCACCCATTTTGCCGTACAGCTGGACGGCCAGCAGCTGCATGTGGCGGTGGCCAGCGGTCGGGTAAAGGTTGGCCGCCACGCCGGTGACAGCCTGGCCGTACTGCAAGCGGGCGACTACCTGACGCTGGGGCCAGCCGGTGCACAGCGTACAGCGGCGCCGGCGGTAGACCCTTTCCTGTGGGCGCAGGGTACGCTGGCCTTCCACAACGCCACCCTGCAGCAAGTAGCCGCCACGCTGACGCCGTACCACCACCAAACTATCCGGGTAGAAGCCAGCCCGCAGCTGCGCCTCACCGCCGTGGTACAGCTGCGCGACCTGTCCACCTTTCTGCAACGCCTGCCGCAAGTGCTGCCGGTCAGCCTGGTAGACACCCCCACCGCCACCGTGCTGCGCCAACGCCGTTAAAAAAAGTTGCGGCCAACTCATCAGGGAAAACCGTCGGCCAAACGTCAGACACAGGACAAGCACCCGTAGCCGCCGCCATCAGGTGCCCCCACCCTGAACGGAGCACTCGCATGACACCTCGCCACACCCTGCTGGCGGCCACGCTGGCCGCCGCCTTCGCCAGCGCCCAGGCAGCAGACCTGCAGCTGGATCAAGCCGGCCAGCCGCTGGCCAGCAGCCTGCAGCAACTGGCCCGCCAGGCCGGCATTACCCTGATCGTGGACAGCAGCCTGCTGGCCGGCAAACAAGCCCCGGCGCTGAAAGGCCAGATGAGCTGGCAAGCCGCCCTGCAACAGCTGCTGGCAGGTAGCGGCCTGCAGCTGCGCGTGGATGGCAATACCGTTACCGTGCTGCCGGCCCCCCGCGCAGCACACGCCACCACCACGCTGCCCACCGTGCAGGTCACCGCCGACACAGCGGCCAACCCCGGCCTGCCTGCCAGCTACCACAGCCGCGCCGCGCGCAGCGGCAGCAAGACCCGCACCCCGCTGGCCGAGGTGCCACAGGCAGTCAGCGTGGTGAATACGCTACAGCTGCAAGACCAGCGCGCCGCCACCGTGGCCGAGGCGGTGAGCTACACCCCCGGTGTGGCGGTGTACCCCACCGCGCTCACCGACGACGACGTCATCCTGCGTGGCTTTGGTGTGTCCAAAGACGGCCTGTACCGCGACGGCCTGCGCCTGTACCACAACGCCTTCATCAGCCGCAGCGAGCCCTACGGCCTGGAGCGGGTAGAAGTGGTACGCGGCCCGGCCTCGGTGCTGTACGGCCGTGCCACCCCCGGCGGCATGGTGAACATGGTAAGCAAGCAACCCCGCGCCGGCATGCAGAACGAAATCGTGGTGGAAAGCGGCAGCCACGGCCACCGTCAGCTGGCCGCTGACATCGGCGGCCAGCTGGACGACGCCGGCACGCTGCGCTACCGCCTCACCGCGCTGGGCCGCGACAGCGATACGCAGTGGCAATACCTGCCCGACAACCGCCGCTACCTGGCGGCGGCACTGAGCTGGCAGCCCAGCGACGCCACCAGCCTGCTGCTGCAGGCGCAGTACCAGCACGACGAAAACGGCTGGGCCGTACCCAGCCAGCTAGTCAGCCCCGGCGCCTTGGGCCAGCCGGATGCCAGCACCAACCTGCAAGGCCCGGACACGCTGCACGACAAAAAGGGCAGCATGCTGGGCTACCAGTTCAGCCACGCCTTCAACCCGGCGCTGACGCTGCGCCAGAACGTGCGCTACCTGGACGGCGACAACACCCGGCGCGAGGTACGCCCGCTGGCGCTGGCCGCCGACGGCCGCACGCTCAGCCGCCGCGCCTGGTACCGCCTGAACCAGGAAACCTCGCTGGCCGCCGACACTCAGCTGGAAAGCCGGCTGCAGCACGGCGATATCCAGCACACGCTGCTGGCCGGCGTGGACTGGCGCCGCAGTACCTTCCGCCACCCCACCTACCGTGGTGCGGCCAACGCGGTAGACATCTTCAACCCGGTGTTCACCGTACCGGCCTGGGAAAATCTGCCGCTGCTGTGGGACGACAAAGACACCTCGCGCCAGCTGGGCGTCTACCTGCAAGACCAGGTCAAGCTGGGCGAGCGCTGGGCGGTAACCGCCGGCCTGCGCCACGACAAAGTGCGTGACAGCAACGAGCAGCTGGTTGCCAAGCTCACCACCACCGACCGCAGCAGCGCCACCACCGGCCGCCTGGGCGTGGTGTACCTGGCCGCCAACGGCCTAGCGCCGTACCTCAGCTACAGCACCTCGTTCCAGGCCATCAGCGGCAACGACGCCTACGGCCAGCGCATGAAACCGGAGCAAGGCGAGCAGTGGGAAGCCGGCGTGCGCTACCAGCCGGAAGACAGCGACACCACGCTGGCGGCCAGCGTGTACCAGCTGCTGCGCGACAACGTCACCACCACCGCGCCGGCCCCGCTGAGCGGCAATGTGCAAACCGGCCAGGTACGCGCCCGCGGCGTGGAGCTGGAAGCCAGCCTGCGCCTGGCGCGGCAGTGGGACCTGCTGGCCGCACTAAGCCATACCGACACCGCCATTACCCGCAGCAACAAGGCCAATGAAGTGGGCCGCCGCGTGGAAATGGTGCCCGACTGGCAAGCCGCGCTGTGGGCCAAGTACCGCTTTGCCGGCGCACTGCAAGGCATCAGCAGCGCCGTTGGCGTGCGCCACGCTGCCACGTCGCAAGGCGGTGGAGCCAGCCACAACGATGCCTACACGCTGACCGACGCCATGCTGGCGTGGGAAAACCGCAGCTGGCGTGCCGCGCTGAACGTGAGCAACGTGTTCGACCAGCACTACCTGACGCTGTGCGACGGCACCTTCTGCGCGCCGGGCTTTGGCCGCGCCACGAAGGCGTCGCTGGCCTACCGCTGGTAAGCGCTGCGGCCAACCTGCGCCACCCGGCCAGGTTGGCCGCACACCTTGCCACGGCAGCAAAACAGATTGCGCGTTTCGCAAACGCCCCACGCCAGCGGCAGTGAAATACTGCCACTTTGTTGCAAATCATTCTCAGGAACAAGCCATGATTTCCCTCCTGCCGCGCACCGCCCGCCTCGGGCTTTCCCTGCTGGCCGTGCTGGCCAGCCAGCACGCCGCCGCCGTGGTGGTAACCGATATCGCCGGCCGCAGCGTCCAGGTGCCGGACAAGGTAGAACGCGTGCTGCTGGGCGAAGGGCGGCTGTTTTATGCGCTATCGCTGCTGGAAGGCAAACAGCCGCTGGCGCGCATAGCCGGCTGGCAGGGCGACTTCCGCCTGCTGGACCCGCAAGGCTACGCCGAGTACCGCCAGCACTTTCCCGAGATCGACAAGATCCCGCTGATCGGCAAGACCAACGAAGCCAGCATCAGCCCGGAAAAAGTGCTGACCCTGCGCCCGGACCTGGCCATTTTCAGCACCTCCGGCCATGGCCCCAGCCTGGACAACCCCATCGTCAAACAGCTGACTCAGGCCGGCGTGGCGGTGATCTTTGTGGATTTCCGCGACAAACCGCTGGAACACACCGTGCCCAGCCTGCGCCTGATGGGCAAGGCGCTGGGGCGCAGCCAGCAGGCAGAAAGCTTCATCCGCTTCTATGAAGACAAGCGCAACAACATCCAGCGCCGCCTGGCGACGGTACCGGCTGCGCAGCGCCCACTGGTGTTTGCCGACGTACGCGCTGGCACCATCGAGGAGCTCACCACCGCCGGCAAGGGCAGCTTTGGCGAGCTGATTACGCTGGCCGGCGGCCGCAACCTGGGCAGCGCGCTGCTGGATGCGCCGCTGGGCCAGGTGAACCCCGAACACGTACTGGTGCAAAAGCCCACGCATTACTTTGCCACCGGTGCCGTGGGCCCCAGCGACAAGACCGGGGTGAAATTCGGTGCCGCCGTCAGCCGCGCCGATGCGCTGGCGTCGCTGGCCGCCATGGGCCAGCGCGAGCAGCTAAAACGGCTGCCTGCCGCCCGCAGCGGCAACACCTTTGCCGGCTGGCACATGTTCTACATCATGCCGCAGCACATTATTCTGGCCGAGGCGATGGCCAAGTGGCTGCACCCGGCGCACTTTAAAGACGTGGACCCGGCACGCAGCTGGCAGGACATGCACCAGCGCTTTGCCGCCTTCACGCCGGCCGGCACCTACTGGGTAGGCAGCCGATGAGGGCAGGGCAGGCAAGCCTGGCCGGGCACGCGCCGGCCTACCAGGCGCTGCAGTGGCAGCGCCTGCTGTGGCTGGCGCTCTGGGCCGGCATCATCGTGCTGTCGCTGCTGGCCGACTTTACGCTGGGGCCGGCCGCGCTGAGCCTGGGCGAGCTGTGGCAGGCGCTGTGGCAGCAGGGCGACATGACCAACTACATCATCGTGTGGGACATCCGCCTGCCGTACGCGCTGATGGCGGTGCTGGTGGGCATGACGCTGGGCCTGGCCGGCGCCGAAACGCAGACCGTGCTGCACAACCCGCTGGCCAGCCCGTTCACGCTGGGGCTGGACCAGGCGGCGGCGCTGGGCGCCTCGCTGGCCATCGTGCTGCAGGCCAGCCTGCCCGGTGTCAGCGGGCCGTGGATGGTGTCGGCCAACGCCTTTGTGTTTGCCATGGGCAGCGCGCTGCTGCTGGACGCGGTGGCGCGCCGCGCGCGGCTGTCCGGCAACGGCGTGGTGCTGCTGGGCATTGCCATGCTGTTCAGCTTCAACGCGCTAGTCTCGCTGCTACAGTTCGTGGCCAGCCCGGAGGCGCTACAAAGCATGGTGTTCTGGACCATGGGCAGCCTGTCACGCGCCAACTGGCCGGTGCTGGGCCTGGTGGCGGGGGCGCTGCTGCTGGTGCTGCCGCTATCGCTGCGTAGCGCCTGGCGCCTGACCGCGCTGCGGCTGGGCGAAGACCGGGCGCAAAGTTTCGGCATCGACGTGCGCCGCCTGCGCCTGGCCAGCCTGCTGCGCGTGAGCCTCCTCACCGGCCTGGCGGTGGCCTTTGCCGGCACTATCGGCTTCATCGGCCTGATTGCCCCGCACATCGCCCGCCGCCTGTTCGGCGAAGATCACCGCTTTTACCTGCCAGCTTCCATGCTGATCGGCGGCGCGGTGCTGTCGTGGGCGTCGCTGGCGTCCAAGAACCTGCTGCCTGGCATCATCATTCCGGTAGGTGTAGTCACTGCGCTGGTCGGCATTCCCTTTTTCGTATCGGTGGTGTTCCGCCACGGAGAACGCGCATGAACGATGGCTTGTTACTGCAAGGCGTGGCCGCCAGCTACGGCCGCCGCCAGATCCTGGCCGACATCAGCTGCCCGCCGCTACCACGTGGCGAAGTCACCGCCGTGCTGGGCCCCAATGGCTGCGGCAAGTCCACGCTGCTGAAAACACTGGCCGGCCTGTTGCCATTGCACGGCAGTGTGACGCTGGATGGCCAGGCGCTGGGCGCGCTACCGCTGGAAGCGCGCGCCCGCCACGTGGTGTACCTGCCGCAAAGCCTGCCGCCGGCGCTGCACCTGCGGGTGGTAGAGTCGGTGATGGTAGCGGCCAACGCCAGCGGCCTGGGGCTGGCCAGCCGCCACGCGGCAGCCGACATCGACACCCTGCTGGCGCGGCTGGGCATGGCCGAACTGGGCATGCGCTACCTGGACGAACTGTCTGGCGGCCAGAAACAGCTGGTGGGCCTGGCGCAGGCGCTGATCCGCCAGCCCGACGTGCTGCTGCTGGATGAACCCTTGTCGGCACTGGACCTCAACCACCAGTGCCACGTGATGCAGCTGGTGGCCGAGGAAACCCGCCGCCGCCGCATGGTGACGCTAGTGGTACTGCACGACCTCAATATTGCGCTGCATCACTGCCACCGTGCGCTATTACTGAAAGACGGCGCCGTGCTGGCCTGCGGCCAACCTGCCGGTGTGATTACCCCGGCTACGCTGGCCAGCGTCTACGGCGTGCAAAGCCGCGTTGAAGCGTGTTCGCGTGGCCGCCTTAATGTACTGATCGACGGCGTCATCGCCTGAACCACCCCACCAGGAACCCACCATGAGCCACCCCACCGACCGCCAGTACCACTTCGACACCCAGGTGGTACGCATCACCCAGCTCACACCGCGCATGCGCCGCATCACGGTAAACTGCCCGGAACTGGCCGTGTTTCACGTGGAAAACGGCCCCAACATCAAGCTGTACTTTGCGCTACCCGGCGGTGGCCGTACCTCGCGTACCTACACCGTGCGCCACTTTCGCCGTGATGCGCTGGAGCTGGATGTCGATTTCCTGCTGCACGAGCCGGACGGTGCGGCCTCGCACTGGGCACGCCACGCCCAGCCCGGCGATACGCTGGCCATCATGGGCCCGCGTGCACCACTAGACCTGGCCGGCGAACAGCAGCTACTGCTGCTGGCCGACCTGTGCGCACTGCCTGCGGCCAGCGCGCTGCTGGAAAGCCTGCCCGCCGACACCTGCGGCCACGCGCTGCTGGCAGTACCGGCCGAGGACGAGATCATCGCGCTGCAACACCCGGCCGGTATTGCCGTGCAATGGGTAGTGAACCCCGCTGTAGACGCGCTGCTACCGGCGCTGGCGGCGCTGCCCGCCAGCCAGTGGCAAGATGCCTACCTGTGGGCCGCGGCCGAGTCCGGCGTGGTAAAAGCCATCCGCGCGCACTTCATCGCCGCCGGCCGCAGCAGCCGTGCCCGCACGCGGCTGGTGGGCTACTGGAAACAAGGCCTGGCCGAGCACGAATACCACGACCTGCGCCACGTGGAGATGGACGAGACTTGAAATCGGCCACTGCCATCACCATGATGGGTTAGTCCATTGCCCGCCCGGTCGGGAGGGCAATACGGCCCCCTTCGTTGAGGATACAAGATGAAACTGTTCTACTCCCCCGGTGCCTGCTCGCTGTCCCCGCACATTGCCCTGGCCGAGAGCGGCCTGCCGTACCAGTTCGAAAAAGTGAACCTGCGCGCCGAGCCACGCCTCACCGAAAGCGGCGCCGACTTCCGCGCCATCAACAGCAAGGGCTATGTACCGGCACTGCAGCTGGACAACGGCGAGATCCTCACCGAAGGCCCGGCGCTGGTGCAGTACATTGCCGACCAGGCGCCGGAAAAAAACCTGGCCGCGGCCAACGGCACGCTGGCGCGCTACCGCCTGCAAGAAGCGCTGAACTTCATTTCCACCGAAGTACATAAAGGCTTCTCCCCGCTGTTCCACAGCCAGGACGAGGCGGTAAAAGAAGCCGCCTGGCAGCGCCTGACCACCCGCTTTGACGCGCTCAACGCCACGCTGGGCCAGCAAGACTACCTGCTGGGCGACAGCTACACCGTGGCCGACGGCTACCTGTTCGTGTGCCTGTCGTGGACCAAATACGTTGGCCGCACCCTGGATGCCTGGCCGGCGCTGCAGGCGTTCAGCGCCCGCATCTTTGCCCGCCCGGCGGTGCAACAAGCGATGAAAGAAGAAGGCCTGCTGTAAGCGGCCAACTTGGCCGACACCACCACGCCCTGCCTGTGCAGGGCGTTTTGCCTTGTACCCGCCCCATGAAGGACACCGCATGACCCACCTTGTGAACGTAGACGGCCTGATCGCCGCCCAGCGCGAGTTTGCCACCGCCCGCCACTGGCAGCCGTTTCACACCCCGCGCAACCTGATGCTGGCGCTGACCGGCGAAGTCGGCGAGCTGGCCGAGATCTTCCAGTGGAAAACCGACGCCGAGGCCGCCAACCTTGCGGCCAACCCAGCCGACTACACCCACTTGCAGGAAGAGCTGGCCGATGTGCTGATGTACCTGGTGCGACTGGCCGATGTGACAGGCGTAGACCTGAACGCCGCCGTGGCAGACAAGCTGCAGAAGAACGCCCGCAAGTACCCGGCCGACGGCAGCCGCGCACTGGGCTAAAGCTGCGTTGTCAGGCAGGCGGCACTTATTGCACACTCGCGCCATCAGCCGGCACCCGACCGGCTACCAACACGAGTAAGCACACCATGACACGCCAACTGTTTGCCGCCAGCCTGCTGGCCATGGCCGTTAGCACCACCTGGGCCGCCCCGGTGAAGCTGCGCCTGCTGGAAACCAGCGATATCCACATGAACCTGGTGAACTACGACTACTACCAGGACAAAGCCACCGATGATTTTGGCCTGGCCAAAACCGTCAGCCTGATCAAGACCGCGCGTAGCGAAGCCAGAAACAGCGTACTGATCGACAACGGCGACCTGCTGCAGGGCAGCCCGATGGGCGACCTGGTGGCCAAGGTCAAACCGCTGAAAAAGGGTGAAACCCACCCGGCCTACACCGTGATGAACGCGCTGCGCTACGACGCCGGCAATATCGGCAACCACGAATTCAACTTCGGCCTGCCCTTCCTCAAGCAGGCGCTGAAAGGTGCTGCCTTCCCCTATGTGTCGGCCAACGTCACCGACGCCAAAACCGGCAAGCCGCTGGTGCAGCCCTACACCCTGCTCAAGCGCAAGGTACAGGACGAAGACGGCAAGACGCACACGCTGACCATCGGCGTGATCGGCTTCGTACCGCCGCAGATCCTGATGTGGGATAAGGCCAACCTGGAAGGCCGCGTGCAGGCGCAGGACATCCTGGACAGCGCCCGCCGCTACGTGCCGGAAATGAAGAAAAAGGGCGCAGACATCGTGGTAGCGGTGGCGCACTCCGGCTTCGAGAAGAGCGAACAGCCGCGTTTTGCCGAAAACTCGGTAGCCGGCCTGGCCGAGGTAGCGGGCATTGACGCCATCCTGTTTGGCCACGCCCACGCCGAGTTTCCATCCAAGGCGTTTGCCGACTACCCCAAAGTGAATATCGACAAAGGCACCATCAACGGCGTGGCCGCCACCATGCCCGGCCGCTGGGGCGACCACCTGGGCGTCATCGACCTCACCCTGGACAAGGTTGGCCGCAGCTGGAAAGTGGTCGACCAGCAAGCCAGCCTGCGCCCCATCTTCGACAAGAAAGCCAAAAAGCCCACCGTAGACGCCGACCCCATGGTGCGCGAGCTGATTGGCCATGTGCACGACGATACCCTGACCTACGTGCGCGGCCGCGTGGCCGAGAGCACCGCCCCCATCTACAGCTACTTTGCCCAGGTAGCGGATGACCCGTCGGTACAGATCGTGTCGCAAGCCCAGCTGTGGTATGTGCAAAACGCCGTACGCGGCACCGAATACGAAAAGCTGCCGCTGCTGTCTGCCGCCGCGCCTTTCAAGGCGGGCGGCCGCCAGGGCTGGGGCTACTACACCGATATTCCGGCCGGCCCGCTGGCCATCAAGCACCTGGCCGACCTGTACATCTACCCCAACACCCTGAAAGTGGTGAAGGTAAAAGGCAGCGACGTACGCGAATGGCTGGAACGCTCCGCCGGCCAGTTCAACCGCATCGACCCGCAAGGCCCGGCCACCCAGGCGCTGATCAACCCGGACTTCCGCTCGTACAACTTCGATACCATCGACGGCGTGAGCTACGACATCGACGTCACCCAGCCCTCGCGCTATGACATGGATGGCAAGCTGGTCGCGGCAGAAGCCCGCCGCATCGTGAACCTGCGCTACAACGGCCAGCCGCTGGACGACAACCAGACCTTCCTGGTAGCCACCAACAACTACCGCGCCAGCGGCGGTGGCAACTTTGCCGGCCTCAACGGCAAGCAGATCGTCATTGATGCCCCGGATGAAAACCGTGAAGCACTGGCGCGCTACCTGGCCAGCAAAGGCACCGTGAACCCCAGCCGCGACAACAACTGGCGCATTTTGCCGGTAGCCGGTGTCGGCCTGCGCTTTAGCACGGGTGCCGGTGCCCGCGCCGTGCTGGCACGCCACCCGGAACTCACCCTGGCAAGCGATAACGGGGACGGCTCACTCAGTATCGAGCTGATCAAATAGCAGTGTTGCATAAATGACAAAAGGCTGGTCTATTGATCAGCCTTTTTTATAAAGGTATGCAGCTATTTTTTACCAAATATCCACTAATTGTCATTTAATTTAAAACACAAGTCATGACGATTTCAAGCAACTGTTAACCTATTTCTTTTTGTAGACAGCCACTTGAGCGGACATGACGCTATCTGACCACTCGCTTACCCCGCCAACCGGCCAGCTCCACCCGGACGCAGCACGGCTGCAGCAAATCCTGGATTTACTGCCCCATCCCGTCATGCTGTTCCGGCCAGACCATACCGTGGAATACGCCAACGCCGAAGCCCGTCGCCAGTATGGCGAGCCAAAACACGGGCCATGCCATCACTATATCCACGGCAGCAGCCAACCCTGTGACGACGACAAACCCTGCCCGCGCCAGCAGGTAATCGAATGGCGCAAACCTGTCACCACCGAACAAACCTGTACCGACAGCTTTGGCCAGCAACGCTTTTTTGAGATTACCCTGGCGCCGCTATTCAATGCACAAGGCGAGCTGGATGGCCTGCTGGAAACGCACCACGATGTCACCGCCCGCCGCCAGGAAGCCCAGCGCCTGCAGCTGCTGCAAGGCCACCTTACCGAGCTGGCCCACCGTGACTCGCTCACCGGGCTGGCCAACCGTCGTTACCTGGAACTGAAGCTGGACAACCTAGCCAAGGACACCGCATCCCGTCTGTGCGCCTTGCTGTTTCTGGACCTGGATCGTTTCAAGGCCATTAACGATGTGCACGGTCACGTCATTGGCGACCGCGTGCTGTCTACCATGGCCGCGCGCCTGCGCGGTGTCGTCCGCACCAGTGACCTGCTGATCCGCGTAGGCGGTGACGAGTTTGCCGTCCTGCTGGAAAGCACCAATGAGAGCGGTGCCCGCGCCGTCGCCAGCAAGATCATCGCCACGCTGTCCGGCCCGGTAGAGGGGCTAAGCCTGCCCAACAGCGTCAGCGCCTCGGTGGGCATCACCCTGTTTACCAGCGGCAGTGTCATGCCACGCGATATCCTGACCCAGGCCGATAGCGCCATGTACCGCGCCAAACGCCGTGGCGGCAACGACCGCGAGCTGGTCAGACTGTAAGCCGGCGCGCCCCAAGACAATGCGGCCAACCCTGGTAACAAGGTTGGCCGCATTGTCTTGGCAAACGCTATTGCGCGCTTATAAAAAGCGCAGCGGGTTTACCTTCCATTTTGCCGGGTCTTCATGGCTGACAATCTTGTCGCCCCCGCCAAAGCCCAGTGGTTTGGCCAGATTCACCAGCTCAGGGGTCTGGTACACGCCGCTGCGGGTGCTGAAAAACGTTTTCACCGTCGGCTGCAGCAGGTTGCCTTCGTTCTGCTCTACCACCACCCCCAGCTTGCCAGACTCCAGCAACACCAGCGTCCCTACCGGGTAGATCCCCACACAGCGCATGAAAGCCTGCACCAGCTTGGGGTCGAAATGGTATTTGCTCCACTCGTACAGCTTGCGCAGGCCGTCGGTAGCCGACATACCCTTGTGGTAACAACGATCCGCAGTAATAGCGTCGTATACGTCGACGATGGCGGCCATCTTGGCCATGGTGGTGATTTGCTCGCCCGGCAGCTTGTGCGGGTAGCCACTGCCATCCACCCGCTCGTGGTGGTGCAGGGTGATATCCAGCGGAATCTCGCCAATACCTGGTGTCTTCAGCAAAATGGCATGGCCGTCGCCAGGGTGGCGGCGGATGATATCGAACTCTTCGTCGGTGAGCCGGCCGGGCTTGTTCAGCACCTCGTCCGGTACCAGCGCCTTGCCGGTATCGTGCAGCAGGCCACCCAGGCCTGCCTGGCGGATGGCTTCGCGGTCCATGCCTACCGAGCGGCAAAAGGCAATCATCAGCGTACCGACACTGACCGAGTGCAAAAAGGTGTAATCGTCTTTGTTCTTGATGCGCAGCAGGGTCGTCAGTGCGCCACCATTGCGCAGTACCGATTCGGTAATGGACTCGATCATCGGGTCCACCTGCTCCAGCTCCACCGCCTTGCCCAGGCGCACGTCCTGCATCACTGTTTTGACCAGCGTCTGTGCCTGTGTCTTGATGCGGGCGGCGCGGCCCATTTCGTCAGCAAAGGACACCTGGATGATGGGCGAGGGCTCTTTGCTGGCGATGTCCAGCATCTCTTGCTGCAGTGTTTCTTTGACTTCCTGTTCGGTACGGGCGTACCGAACGTCCAGCCCCTTCTGGGTGTCGATATACACCTCATGGATGCCGGCTTCGATAATCTTGGCTATCTCACTGTCCTGCTTCAGCAAAAAGCTTTTGCGAAAAAACGGGTGAGAAGCCCAGTCGCAGTTCAGGTCATGCACGAACATGCCGACTTTCAGATCCGAGACATCTATACACTTAATCATTTAATTACTGGCAGCTATAAAAAGAGTGAGGCGGCGCACCAAACGGATCGCCAAGGCTACAGGCATCAAACCGAAACAGCTACCTGCATTGCAGTAGTTAATTATCGAAGCCATCGGCACGTAATGCCAAGCTTCATTTAAGACTTTGCGCAGACGAATGCACGGGCAGACCCGACAAAGTCTGTTGTATTTCATGTGCATTGTCCACCCGACCCCGCCCGGTGCTGATCATTTTCTATCCAACAGCAACCGTCGGGCGTAAGGTATTTCTAAAAGGATACGTAGAAATACTTACGGCGGGCTTCTATTCTTTAAACCAAGCACCGCCCTGACTCAGCACAAGGAATGCCATATGGGAAAAACAGCCAAGTGGGGACACCTGGGCAACCGCATTATCCTGGTCGCCGGGGTGGCGATTGCGGTAGGTTTCAGCAGCATGATCGGCCTGATTGCCAAGCAAAGCTACGACTCGGCCAAGAACCAGGGCTACCAGCTGGCATCCGAACAAGCCGGGCGCTTTGCCGATGCCGTAACGGGGGACCTGAGCCGCGGCTTTGCCACGCCCAAACACCTGGCAGATGCGGTAGCCGGCATGCAGCGTGCCGGCGTGGTAGACCGCAAAGTCATCGATAACACCATCCTTAGCGTACTGGATGCCGAGCCACAAATCATCGGCATGTGGATGTTGTATGAACCCAATGCCCTGGATGGCAAAGACGACCAGTTCCGTCTGGATTGGCCACGGCACGACCCGTCCGGGCGCTACAGCCCCTATATGACGCGGGGCGCAGACGGCAAAGCGGCGCAAGACGTGATGATGTCCAAAGACCGGGTCGAGAAGTTTCCGGAATGGAAAGACAAACTCACCGAATACGTACCGGACTACGACAAGCCGGGCTGGGGTGACTTTTACTATGTGCCGAAAACCCGTGGCCGCGACACCATTACCGAGCCGTTCTTTTACGAAGTACAGGGCAAACAGGTACTGGAAAGCTCGCTGGCCGTGGTCATCAAGGACGCCAGCGGCAAATTCATTGGCGTCGCCGCGGCCGATCTGGCACTGGATACCCTGCAGAAAAAGTATGGCAGCGTGAAGCTGTACGACACCGGCTATGTACGCATGGTGTCCGAAGGTGGCCTGTACGTGGTGAACCCCGATGCCGCGCTGGTAGGCAAACCGCTGGCCAAGGAAGACCCGCTGGCGGCCAACGCAGATAAGATCAAGAAAGGCGAAAGCTTCGTCTATGAAGATAGCGGCTTCACCCACTTCTTTTACCCGATCAAGGTAGGCGAAACCGGCCAGTACTGGGCAGCGGGCGTATCCATCCCCACCGCAGCCATTACCGAATCGGCCGTGAGCCAGCGCAATATGGCCATCGTCATCGGCATCGTGGCGCTGATCATCATCCTGCTGGTACTGGCCGCCGTGGTGCGCGCACTGACCCGCCCGCTGAACACCCTGGCCAACACCATGGAGCAGCTGGCCAGCGGCAAAGGCGACCTGACTGTACGCATCCATGTCAGCAACCGTGATGAAATCGGCCACACCGCCGACGCCTTCAACCGTTTCATCGACAGCCTGCGCGAGATGTTCATCGACGTGCGCGAGCAGAGCCTGGCCGTGAGCCGTAGCGCCGGGCAGCTGGCCGACAGTGCCATCAAGGTAGAACAGGCCTCGGCGCAGCAGTCCGACGCGGCCAGCGCCACCGCCGCCGGTGTGGAAGAGGTCACCGTCAGCGTGCAGCACATTGCCAACTCGGCCAGCGACGCCGAAAGCATCGTGCGCGAAACCGGCCAGCTTACCGAGAAGAGCGTGGCCACCGTGGGCCAGGTCACCGACGAAATCCAGCGCATGACCAGCAGCATGCAAGCACTGGCCGACCGTATGGGCGCGCTCGGAGAGCGCTCGCAAGAGGTCAACACCATCGTCAACGTGATCAAGGACATTGCCGACCAGACCAACCTGCTGGCGCTGAACGCCGCCATCGAAGCCGCCCGGGCCGGCGAGCAGGGCAGGGGCTTTGCCGTGGTAGCCGACGAGGTACGCAACCTGGCAGGGCGCACTGCCGAAGCCACCGTGCAGATCAGCCGCATCGTCAACGCCATCGGCAGCGAAACCAGCGATGCGGTGGCCGACGTGAAACACAGCCGCGACCTGGTAGCGGTGAGCGTGGACATTGCCCATGCGGCCAACCAGGCCATGCAAACGGTGCAGGAAAAGAGCCACACGCTGGTGATGTCGATTGGCGACATTGCCTCGTCCACCCGCGAGCAGTCCAGCGCCACCACCGAGATCGCGCAGAACGTGGAGCGCATCAGCAATATGGCGCACACCAACAGCGACATCGCACGCGAGGTGCGCAGCGAGGTAGAGCAGCTGCGCGAGCTGTCCGGCAACCTGGAGCGGCTGGTGAGCAATTTCCGGCTATAAGACAAGCAGCAGAATCTAGCCCCCAGCAAAAGCCACCCGGTAACGGGTGGCTTTTTGCATGACACCCTATTGATTTACCATGTGGCATCCCCCGCAAGAAAGCCGCCATGGACTGGCCCGCCTACCTGTTTGCCTGCGCTACGCTAATCCTGACACCAGGTGCCGGCACCCTGTCGGTACTGGGCGCCCGCGCTCACGGCGGTAAACGCGCCGGCCTCATCGCCATCGCCGGCCTGGCGTGTGGTGACCTGATACTGGTCGTTGCGGTATCCGCCGGCCTGGCCGGCGTACTACAGCAATGGCCCGCAACGCAGCTGCTACTACGCTGGGCAGGTGCCCTGTATCTACTATGGTTGGCCGCAACACTGTGGCGCCCACCGACAGCAGTCAGCACAAGGGCAGGACATCATGCCTTCCGCCACAGCCTGCTGCTTACCTTGCTGAACCCGAAAGCCATTCTGTTTTTTGCCGTGTTCTTCCCGCCATTTGCCCCACCCGGTAGTGGTATCAGCGGCCTGCTGCTGCCGGGTTTACTGTTCTGCCTGCTCAATAGCCTGTGGCTGCTGCTCTTGCTGCAGGGGGCACCCGCCCAGCTAATGGGCCCACGCTGGCGGCCATGGTTGGCCGCAGGCTTCGTACTGTTGGCCGCACGGCTGATCGCCAGCTAACCCCTACCCACACCGCGGTGGATTTCGTATAATCCCGCAGTTTTGTTCGCGAGCCGCATCATGATTCCTTCCCGCCCACGCACTGCCGCTTTTGTCGCCCTGGCGCGAGGCGTTGCCGTTGCCGGCCGTGATCGACATGCTGCCGGGCCCGACCGTTTTTGTAAAAAAAGCTCCTGATTGCTCAGGGGCTTTTTTTACAGCCTTGTTTTTGTCATCTGCCGGAGCGACCCGCCATGCCCAACCCGCTTTATCGCAAGCACATTATCTCCATCCCGGACTTCAGCCGGGCTGAAATGGAGCTGGTGGTAGAAACCGCCGCGCGCCTGAAAGCCAACCCGCGCGCCGACCTGCTGCAGGGCCGTCTGATCGCCACCTGCTTTTTCGAGCCGTCTACCCGCACCCGCCTGTCGTTCGAAACCGCCGTGCAGCGCCTGGGCGGCACCGTGATCGGCTTCTCCGACGCCGCCAGCACTTCCACCAAAAAAGGTGAAACCCTGGCCGACACCGTGCGCATCATCAGCAGCTACACCGATGCCATCGTGATGCGCCACCCGAAAGAGGGCGCTGCCCGCGTGGCCAGCGAATTCTCCGCCGTGCCCATCATCAACGGCGGCGACGGCGCCAACCAGCACCCGTCGCAAACCCTGCTGGACCTGTTCACCCTGCGCGAAACCCAGGGCCGGCTGGATAACCTGACCGTGGCCTTTGTCGGCGACCTGAAATACGGCCGCACCGTGCACTCGCTGGCGCAGGCGCTGTCGCTGTTCGGCGCCAAGTTCTACTTTGTCGGCCCCGAGGCGCTGGCCATGCCGGACTACCTGTGCGAAGAGCTGGACGAGCGCGGCATCAGCTACACCATTGCCAGCACCATCGAAGAAGTGATCCCGCACATCGATATCCTGTACATGACCCGTGTACAGCGCGAGCGCTTTGACGAGGCGGAATACCAGAAGATACAGGGCCAGTTCGTGCTGCGCGCCGACATGCTGCGCAACGCGCGCCCCAATATGAAGATCCTGCACCCGCTGCCGCGCGTGGATGAAATCGCCACCGATGTGGACGCCACCCCGCACGCCTACTATTTCGAGCAGGCGAAAAACGGCGTATACGCCCGACAGGCGCTGCTGTCGCTGGTACTGAACGAAACGGTGTGAAAGGAAAAACCATGAGCGAAAAAGTCTACGCCCGTAATGTCGAGGCGCTGAAAAACGGCACCGTGATCGACCATATCCCTGCCGGCCTGGGCCTGCGCATTCTGGACCTGTTCGAGCTGACCAGCTACGGCGAGCGCGTGACCGTGGGCCTGAACCTGTCCAGCGGCCACATGGGCAACAAGGACCTGATCAAGGTGGAAAACCTGGTGCTCACCGAAGGCCAGGCCAACGAGCTGGCGCTGCTGGCGCCCAAGTGCACCGTCAGCGTGATCGAAAACTTCGAGGTAGTGCGCAAGCAGAAGCTGGCGATACCGGCCGAAGTGACCGACCTGTTTGCCTGCCCCAACTCCAACTGCGTGTCGCACGTGGAGCCGGTACAGAGCCATTTCAGCGTGCGCGTCACCGAACACGACACCAAAATGAAGTGCAAGTATTGCGAAAAGGTGTTCAGCAAGGATATTGTTGTTGCCGTGCGCTAAGTCGTACAGAGGGAAATAGATAGCCAGCTACCGCCACGATGCGATAGCGGTGACAACATGACGAACGCCACTGCCGGCCGGCAGTGGCGTTTTGTTTTGCGGCCAACCCCGCCAGATAGCGGCTAGCCTTGCAACATGGCGTGGCATTCTGCCGATGCCGGCCAGGCCGCCACCCAGCCCGGCAGCAGCTCGGCGGGCATGGGCCGGGCGATACCATAACCCTGGCCCAGCTGGCAGCCCAGCTTGCGCAGCGCGTGCGCGTGGGCGGTGGTTTCCACCCCTTCGGCAATCACATCGCGGCCAAAGGCACGCGCCAGGCTGATCACCCCGGCCACGATGGCGCGGTCTTCGCTGTTCTCCAGCATATCGCGCACAAACGACTGGTCGATTTTCAACAGCGATGCCGGCAAGCGTTTGCAGTAGGTCAGCGAGGAATAGCCGGTACCAAAGTCATCCAGCGCAAAACTGACGCCCAATGCCTGGCAGGCCTGCATCACGTCCGATACCTGGCCCATATCGTGCAGGGCAGCACTTTCCAGAATCTCCAGCTCCAGATACTGCGGTGACAGGGTCGGGTAGCGCGCCAGGCTCTGCGCCAGCTGGCTGACAAAGTCGGGCTGCTGCAGCTGGCGGGCTGCCACATTCACGCTCACCGTCAGCTGCAGGCCGTCGCGCTGCCATACGGCCAGCTGGGCCAATGCGGTGTCGATCACCCATTGCCCGACCCGGCTAATGAGCGGGCTGTCTTCGATCAGGGGCAAGAACGCGCCGGGCAACAGCAGGCCCAGCTCAGGGTGCTGCCAGCGCAGCAGCGCCTCGGCCCCCTCCAGACGGCCATCCTGCATGTTTACCTTGGGCTGGTAGTACAGGCATAGCTCGCCAGCGGCCAACGCATCGCCCACACGGGCTTGCTGCTCGCTGTGGTCGCGCTGCTGGCGTGCCTGCTGGCTGTCGAATAGCTGGTAACGCTGCCGGCCGTCTTGCTTGGCCTGGTACATGGCCTGGTCGGCGTGGCGTAGCAGGGTATCGGCGTCGCAATCGTCGTAGGGAAACAGCGTGGCGCCGATGCTGGCGGTGAGTTGCAGCTGCAGCTCGCCCAGCTGTAGCGGGCGGGCAATTTCGTGCAGCAGGCTTTGCAGTGCGTGCTCGCATTGCGCCGGGCTGGCCAGCTCGGTCAGCAGGATCACGAACTCATCACCACCCAGCCGCGCGACGGTATCACCGCCGCGCACCAGCTGGCGCAAACGGTCGGCCAGCGCCACCAGCACCTGGTCGCCCGTCTGGTGGCCGTAGCGGTCGTTGACCGGCTTGAAACCATCCAGATCCAGGTAGCACACGCCCAGCAGGCGCTGGCTGCGCCGGGTGTGCGCCAGTGCCTGCTGCATGCGGTCGGCCAGCAGTACGCGGTTGGGCAGCTCGGTGAGGGCGTCGTAGTAGGCCATTTTTTGCAGGCGGGCTTCTTGCTGTTTCAGCAAGGAAATATCGGAAAACACGCCCAGGTAATGGCTGAGTTGGCCACTGCTGTCATAGACGGTGGAAATGGTCAGCATCTCGGGGTAGCAGGTACCATCGCGGCGGCGGTTCCAGATTTCGCCTTGCCACAAGCCCTGCTGGCGCAGGGCCTGCCACATGTCCTGGTAAAAGCCGGCCTCTTGGCGGCCGGATGACAGCATGCTGGGGTTATGGCCCAGCACTTCTTCCCGCGGGTAGCCGGTAATGCGTGAAAACGCCGGGTTCACTTCCACGATCAGCCCTTGCGGCGTGGTGAGCATGATGCCCTCGCTGGAGTGGCTGAATACGCTGGCGGCCAACTGCAGGTGTGTCACGGCTTGCTTGCGCTCGATGGCCAGTGCCACCAGGTGCTGCACACTGTGCAACAAGTGCTCGTCGTGAGGGTCCAGCGGCTCGTCTGCCTGGCCCTCGATATACAACTCGGCCAGCACATGGCCATCCAGCGCGGGGACAGGCAGACATAAACAGCCTGCCGGTGGCGGGGCGGTATCGTCCGGCAGACGGAAGGTGCAACGGCGCTGCAGCAGGGTGTGCAGATAGCTGGCCACCCGCTGCAGGCCCTGCACCAGCGGCGGGTCGCTGTTCATGCATTCCAGCAAAAAGGCACGGGCATCTTCCAGCCGCCGGCTGCGCACCTGCTCCTCTTGCATGGCGATGCGGTCCAGCGCATAGCCGATATCGCTGGCCATTTCGCTGAACAGGTCTACCAGCTGCTGGTCAAACTCGAAATCGGCACCGTAGTACACCGCCAGCACCAGCTGCGCATCGCCAGCGTGGCGGATAGGAAAGGCCGCGGTAGCGCCCCAGCCAAAGCGCGCGATGCGCTGTACCCACTGTTCGGCCAGTGCCGGCTGCCCGGCCAGCACTTGGCGCGCCAGCTCGCGAAAGCTGGGAATCACCACCGGCCGCTGCTCGATCACCGCGCGCGAGGCCGCGCCGTGGCTTTCGGTTTTGTCCGGCCGCGTCCAGACGGTGATTTCTTCCAGATAGCCGGCACCACTGCCGTGTACCGCCAGCGGCTGCAGATATTGCCCGTCGGCATCGTGCCGGCCTATCCACGCCATGCGCTGGCCGCCGTGCTGCACGGCAATCTCGCAGATACGCTCGAACAAGCGCTGCGGGTCTTGCTCGCGCACGATGGTCTGGTTGGTAAACGATAGTGCCGCGTAGGCCTGATTCAAGCGGTGTATCTGCTGGGTGGCGGCTTTCTGGGCGCGGATATTCTTGAAGGTGGTCACCACACCGGTTTGCCGGCCGTCCTCGCACAGCGCCGTTACCGTGAGCCAGACCGGCAGAAAGCTGCCATCCTTGCAGATCAGGTACTCGTCGCACGAGCGCGGCTGGCCGTCTCGCAGGGTGTGCGTCACCGGGCAGTCGGCCAGCGGATAGGGGCGGCCGTCCGGATAATGGTGGTGCACCAGCTCGTGGGCGGTACGCAGTGCCAGCTCCTGGCGGGTATAACCCAGCATGGCCAGCGCGGCATCGTTCACAAAGATGCAGCGCCCGTCCATATCCGAGCCCCATACGCCCTCACCCAGGCTTTGCAGCAAGGTAGCCTGCTGGTTTTGCATGCGCCGATGCTGTGCTTGCAGGGCCTGGGCATGGCGGTGGCGGCGCCATGCCAGCCACAGCAATCCCCCCGCCAATAGCGCCAGTACGGCGCTAAGCAGCCATGGGCCCTGCAACGGCGCGCCCGCCTCTGCCGCCAGGCCGGGGCGAGCCAGCAAGGGCAGGGTGGCAAGCAGGTATCGTGGGCGCAAGGGCATGGTGTAAAGGTGTTCCGTGAGTCAATGCAGCCCCGAGTGTAACGCGTCGCCCGCTAGTGGCGGCGGCTGGCGTGGCAAGGTAATGACGATGCGCAAACCGCCAACGCTGCCAGACTCCAGCGTGATGCGCCCGGCATGGCCGCGCACGATCTCCCGCACGATGGCCAGGCCCAGTCCGCAGCCATCGCCACCGGCCTGCTGGCCACGGTAAAAGCGCTCGAACACCAGCGATTGTTCTTCTGGCGGGATACCCGGGCCACTGTCGCAGATCACCAGCTCGACCTCGCTACCGCGCTGCCAGGCCGATACCGTGATTTCGCCGCCAGCCGGGGTGTAGCGCACGGCGTTATCGATCAGGTTGGACAGCATTTCGCGCAGCAACAAAGGTTGGCCGCACAGCAGGGCGCTGTCGTCGCCCTCGTAACCCAGGTCCAGCGCCTTATCCAGCGCCACCATGACAAAGTCCATGGTCACTTCGCGCGCCAGCTCGGCCACATCCAGCTCGCGCGTTTCGTGCTGCGCCGGGCCGGGCTCGGCACGCGACAGCGCCAGCAGCTGGTTAGCCAGGCGAATCACCTGGTCGGTAGAGTGCACCAGCGCGGCCAGGCCGGCTTGCTGTTCGGCCGGGTCGGGCTGGCGCTGGGTGTATTCGGCCTGGGTTTTCAGCAAGGTAAGCGGCGTGCGCAACTGGTGGGCCGCATCGGCAATAAAGCGCTGGCGGATGGACAGCTGGTTTTCCAGCTCGGACAGCGCCGTGTTCAGCGCCATCACCAAGGGCTGCAGCTCTTTTTGCACGCTGCCGACATCCAGCTGTAGCGAGGGGTCGCCGGCGCGGGCTTTCAGCGTGCTGCGCAAGCGGCCCAGCGGGCGCAGGGCGCGGTTGATGCCTATGGCCACCAACAGCGCCGCCACGGCGCCGATCAGCCATTGCTGCGCCAGCGATTCGGTAAATAGCCGCCGTGCCAGCGAGGCGCGCGACAGCGTGGTTTCGCCTACCTGCACCAGCAGCAAGCGCTGGCTGCCGGCGTAGTACAGCGGTACCGCCAGCGCCACGCTGCGGATGGCTTCGTCGCGAAAGCTGGCATCGTAAAAACGCAGCTCGCCGGCGCCGGGCAGGGTGGCGGGCAGCGGCAGGTCGGCGTCGCCGGTAATGGTGGAGCCGCCAGCAAAGCCGATGCGGTAAAACACGCGGTCCTGGAAATGCGGGTCGAACATTTCCAGCGCGGCCACCGGGATATCCACCACCAGCTCGCCGTCCTGCACCACGATGCGCTCGGCAATGCTGCGCGCCGAGGCTTGCAAGGTGCGGTCGAAGGCAGCGTTGGCCGCCTCGCGCGCGTTGTCCTGCGCCAGCCAGGCGGTGGCGGCCGCCAGCGGGATCAGCGGGATCACCACCCATTGCACCAGCTGGCGCCGCAGCGAGAGTGTCATTTGGCCACGTCCAGCATATAACCCAGCCCGCGCAGGGTCAGGATGGCCACGCCGCTACCGGCCAGCTTCTTGCGCAGGCGGTGCACGTAGATTTCCATGGCGTCCGGGCTCAGGTCCTGGTCCAGCCGCACGATCTGGTCGGCCAGCACCTCTTTGCTCACCGGCTTGCCCTGGCGGTATAGCAGCACCTCCAGCACGGCCATCTCGCGCGGCGTAAGGGCCAAAGCTTGGCCGCAGACGGTAAAACGCTTGTGCGCCGGCTCGAAGGCCAGCTCGCCACACTGCAGCACGCCGCCTTCGCTGCCTTGGGCGCGGCGCAGCAGGGCACGCACGCGCGCTTCCAGCTCGGCCAGCTCGAACGGCTTGCCCAGGTAGTCGTCGGCACCCAGGTCCAGGCCGTGGACGCGGGCGTCGATGCCGGACTGCGCGGTGAGCACCAGCACCGGCACGCGGTTGCCACGGCGGCGCAGGCGCTTGAGCACCTCGAAGCCGTCCATGCGCGGCAGGCCGATGTCCAGAATCACCAGCGAATAGGGCTCGTAGGCCAGCAGCTGGTCGGCCTGTACGCCATCCGGCGCAATATCCACCGCGTGGCCGGCAGCGCTCAGCGCCTTTTGCAGCCAGGTGGCAATGTCGTGGTTATCTTCTACTAGCAGCAGTCTCATCGTGCTCTCTGTCTGTGGGCTGTGGCCCTGCCGGCGGTGCCGGGCCGGGGTTGGCCGCATGTATTGCTGTGTTGTCTTTTCATCGTATCACCCGATAGCGGCCTGCCAAGCACCTGTCAGGGGCAGATTGCGGCTTTCTTGCACCACTGCTGCCCGGCTGTCAGACAGTGAAAGGGAAATGAAAGCTAGCGCTGCCTAGACTTGGTGCAACTGTAAGGAGTTGTGAATGCGCCGTTTTCTGCTCACCTGGCTTTGCCTGGCCGCCAGCCCGCTGTTGCTGGCAGGCAATGGCATGCAAAGCGGGCTCACCGAAGCGGCGCGACACGAGGGCACTTTGCTGGTGCACGCCACCATCGACCGCGAACAAGTGGCCCCGCTGTTACAAGCCTTTCAGCAGCGTTACCCGTTTATCCGCGTCCAGTACCAGGAGCTGAACAGCGCCGACATCTACCGTCGCGCACTGGGCAATAACGCCGCCAGCGGCGACATCCTGTGGAGCTCGGCCATGGACCTGCAGATCAAGCTGGTGAACGACGGCTACGCCCTGCGTTACCGCTCGCCGCAAAAAGACGCGCTGCCGGACTGGGCCTCGTGGCGGGATGAGGTGTACGGCACCACTTTCGAGCCGGTGGTATTTGCCTACCACAGCCAGCGGGTAGCCCAGATGCCACACACGCATGCCGACCTGCGGCGCATGCTGCGGGCACAGCCCAGCCAGCTGCGGGTAGCCACGTACGACGTGGAAGCCTCTGGCGCGGGCTACCTGTTTTTCAGCCAGGACTCGCGGCATAACGCCGAGTTCTGGGACCTGGCCGCCGCCCTGGGCCGCAGCGTGCGCTTTCAGGAAGGCAACAGCCTGACCCTGCTGCGCCGGCTGTCGCAAGGCGAGGCGGATATTGCCTATAACGTGCTGGGGCCGTACGCGGTGAGTTTTACCCGCCACCAGCCCCGGGTGCGCTGGGTATTGCCACAAGACTACGCGCTGGTGGTGACCCGGCTGATGCTGATACACAAGGCCGCCCGCCACACGGCAGCGGCCAAGCTATGGACGGATTTTGTGCTGTCGCGCGACGGCCAGCAGGTGCTGTCCCAAGGCAGCGGGCTACCGCCCATACGGGAAGACCTGCCACGGCAGCTGGGCCATATCGACCTGAAACGCAATGCGGCCAACCTTCGGCCGATTCAGGTGGGTAGCGGGCTGCTGGTGTATCTGGATACGGCCAAAAAGAGCCTGTTCCTGAAACGCTGGCGCGAGCAGCTGCCGGCGGCAACGCGCCCGACACACTGAATAAGCTTTAAACATCGTCCCGCCCCGAGGACGTATTACTCGCTGTACCACAACACTGGAGAGACTCATGAAATTGAAAACCCTGCTGGTTTCCTGCCTGGTAGCCCTGGCACCGATGGCCGCACAGGCCCAAGTTGAACAATTCAAGATCATGGCCCCGGCCAACCCGGGCGGCGGCTTTGACACCATCGCCCGTACCCTGGGCGAAGCGCTGCAAGCGTCTGGCCAGGTTAAAAGCGTGGTCGTAGAAAACAAGGCCGGTGCCGGTGGTGCTATCGGCATGGCGCAGTTCGTGAACAACGAAAAGGGCAACCCTAACGCCCTGCTGGTAGCCGGTGCCGTGACTGTGGGCGCGCTAGAAACCAACAAATCGCCGGTGAACTTCGGCATGGTGACGCCGATTTCCCGCCTGATGGGCGAGTTCAACGTGATCGTGGTACCGACCGCCTCGCCGTACAAATCCATCAAGGACCTGATGACCGCCTACAAGGCCAACCCGGGTGCCGTGAGCATCGGTGGCGGCTCGGCCGGTGGTATTGACCACATCATGGCCAGCCTGATGTCGGAAAAAGCCGGCGTTGACCCGGACAAGCTGAACTACATCCCGTTTGCCGGTGGTGGCGAGGGCAAGGCTGCCGTGCTGGGTAACCAGATTACCGCTTACATCAGCGGCTACGGCGAGCTGGCCGACCTGATCAAGGCAGGCAAGGTGCGTGCGCTGGGCATTTCCGCCGCCACCCGTAACCCGGACATTCCGGTGCCGACTATCCGCGAGCAGGGTACCGACGTGGTGGTCTACAACTGGCGTGGCGTGTTTGCTGCCCCCGGCATCAATGCCGCGCAAAAAGCCCAGCTGATCAAGATGGTGGAAACCGCGGTGAAGTCGCCTACCTGGAAAGCCAAAGCCGAGAAAATGGAATGGCTGGACATGCTGCAAAGCGGCGACACCTTCCAGACCTTCCTGAACGAAGACATCAAGCGCACCGCCGTGACTGTCAAGAAACTGAAGCTGGGTAACTAAGTCATGATCAAGCGCGTATCCGGCGAGCAGTGGCTCGCCTTCGGGATCATCCTGCTGGGCCTGTTCATGGCCTGGCAGCTGCAGGACATCCCGAACGATGCCGGCTATGCCGGCATCGGGCCGCGCTTCTTTCCTTCGCTGGTGGTAACCGGTCTGATCGTTGCCGGTGGCGCGTTGCTGATGCAGCGTCGCCACAGTAACGGGCCGGATACCATTCTCAGCGACGGCGAGAACGACGCGGCAGAAGTAGAAGCCGAAGACGAATTTGCCCGTGGCGACGCCGACTGGCGCATGTTCGCCATCGCCAGTGGCAGCCTCATTGCGCATATGGCACTGATTGGCCTGGTGGGTTTCACCCTGGCTGGCACCCTGCTGTGCTTCGGTATTTGTCGTGCACTGGAGACACGCCGCCCCACACTGGACCTGGTGCTGTCTTTTGTTTTGGCCCTGGGCCTGTTTCACCTGTTCAAGACGCTGGGCCTTAACCTGCCGGCGCTGATGCCGGGGGGAGTACTGTAATGGAATCGTTGAATGCCCTGTTCAGTCTGGGCTTTGCTACCGCACTGACCCCGGCCAACCTGCTATGGGCGCTGCTGGGCTGTACCCTGGGTACGGCAATTGGCGTGCTGCCCGGCGTAGGCCCGGCCGTGACCGTGGCCCTGCTGCTGCCGGTAACGCAAAGCGTAGACCCAACCGGCGCGCTGATCATGCTGGCCGGCGTGTACTACGGCGCCATGTTTGGCGGCTCTACCACCTCCATCCTGCTGAATACCCCGGGCGAAGCCGGCTCCATCGTGTCGGCGCTGGAAGGCAACAAGATGGCCAAAGCCGGCCGCGCCGGCCCGGCGCTGTCTACCGCCGCCATCGGTTCGTTTGTGGCCGGCAGCATTGCCACCGTGCTGCTCACCCTGCTGGCCCCGGTGATTGCCGGCTTTGCCCTGCAACTGGGCCCGGTAGAAACCTTTGCCCTGATGATGCTCACCTTCGCTGCCGTGTCGGCTGTGCTGGGTAACTCGCCGCTGAAAGGCTTTATCGCCTTGCTACTGGGCTTGTCCATGGGCCTGATCGGTATCGAGTCGCAGTCTGGCCAGAGCCGCTTTACCTTTGGCCTGATGCCGCTGATCGACGGTATCGACATCGTGGTGGTGGCCATGGGCCTGTTTGCCATTGGCGAAACGCTGTACACCGCCACTTACGAAAACAAGATCGCCGGCCGTATCGAGTCGCTCAAAGGCAGTTTCTGGATGAGCAAGGAAGACTGGAAACGTTCGTGGAAACCATGGCTGCGCGGTACCGCCATCGGCTTCCCGTTTGGCACCCTGCCGGCAGGCGGCACCGAAATGCCGACCTTCCTGTCGTACTCGGCCGAGCGCAAGCTGGCGAGCCCGGAGGCACAGAAAGAGTTTGGCAAAGGCGCCATCGAAGGCGTAGCCGGCCCGGAAGCGGCCAACAATGCCGCCGTCACCGGCACCCTGGTGCCACTGCTGACACTGGGTATCCCCACCTCGGCCACCGCAGCCATCATGCTGTCTGCCTTCCAGCAGTACAACATCGTGCCCGGCCCGCTGCTGTTCGATACCAACCCCGAGCTGGTGTGGGGCCTGATCGCCTCGCTGTACATCGGCAACGTGATGCTGCTGGTGCTGAACCTGCCGCTGGTCGGCCTGTGGGTACAGTTCCTGAAAGTACCGCGCCCGCTGCTGTACGGTGGCATTGTGGTACTGGCCACCATGGGTGCCTACGCGCTGCGCCAGAGCTGGTTCGACCTGATGCTGCTGTACATCATTGGTGTACTGGGCTTCATGATGCGCCGCTTCGACTTCCCGGTGGTGCCACTGGTCGTCGGCCTGATCGTGGGGCCGATGGCAGAAAAACACTTCCGCCGCGCCATGTCCATCCACCAGGGCGACCTGACCGTATTCCTGACGCACCCGATCTCGCTGGCCATCCTGGTGGTGACCGCCGCCATCCTGATCGTGCCGCCGCTGATGAAGCGCCGCCAGAAAATGCTGCAAGCAGCCTGACCCGCCTGTTGATGGCCGCCGTCAGAAGCGGCCGCTCACCCCGTACTCCCGGTACAAGCGATGTTGTACTTCTCACACGCCAGTGGACTCGTCATCAGTCTAGCTGGCGTTTTTTTTTGGCACGCCGCCGGTGGCCCGCTGCCCTGGCTGCTGGGGCCGCTACTGGCCATGCTGTGCGGCCGCCTGCTGGGCCTGCCGCTGGCCAGCATCCGCCATAGCCGCGAGCTGGGCCAGGCCATTGTCGGCCTGGCGCTGGGCCTGACCTTCAGCCACACCGCACTACTGCGCACCGTCGCACTGGCACCGTGGATAGCCATAGCCGTGGTGTTTGCCTTCTTGCTGGCGTGGCTGGCCATGCAGCTGCTACGGCGGCTATGCCCCGGGCTGGACCCGCTAACCGCCTGGCTGGTATCGCTGCCTGGCGGCGCGTCGGAAATGACCGCCATCGGCAGCCGGCGCGGGGCAAAAAGCGAATGGATCGTGCTGGGCCAAAGCCTGCGCGTGCTGATTGTGGTGCTGCTGTACCCCGGTGCTTTTGCCCTGTTCGGGCACAGCGCTGCACCGTTTGCCACCACGCTTGCACCACTGGGCAGCAGTGCCTTGCCGTGGCTGCTGCCTGCGCTGGCACTGGGTGCACTACTGCAATGGCGGCGCATACCCAACCCGTGGTTTATCGGCCCGCTCACCATCAGCCTGCTGCTGGCCAGCAGCGGTACGCTGAGCGGCAGCCTGCCGGCTGGCTGGGTAGAGCTGGCACAGCTACTGATCGGCATTGCATTGGGCGTGCGCTTCGACCGGCAGCAGATGTTGGCCGCACCGCGCTTTCTTGTCGCCTTTCTGGCTAGCCTGGCGCTCTTGCTGCTGCTGGCGGTAGCCGGCGCCTGCCTGTTGTCTATGGTGGCGGGTTTGCCGCCAGCACTGGCCGTGCTGGCCATGGCACCGGGTGGCATTACCGAAATGTGCCTGACCGCGCGCGCCATGGGGCTGGACGTGCCCACCATCATCGCTTTCCAGCTATGCCGGCTGGTGATGGTGCTGCTGCTGGCCGAGCCATTGTCGCGCTGGCTGGTAGCGCAGCCCGCAAAATGCTGAAGCTGGCATGGCATTTGCAAACAGAACCGGGCGACCCTATTACGGACACCACCATGCGTACCCTGTTTACCAAACCTGCCGCCCCTGTCACCAGCGACGCCGTTATCTTCAACTACCAGCAGCCCGCCCGCGCGCGCCTGGTGGCACTGGGCACCGGCAAAAAGCTGTGGCTGGTAGAAACCTTCGACCCCTTGCACAAGGTGTGGGTGTGGCAACAGGAAACCAGCGATATGGAACAGGCCGTGGACGACGCACGGCGGCTCAGCCTGTTTCCTGGCGTACGCGTGGCCTGATTGGTATCAAGCTGGTTTGGTGTGTGTCAGCGCCATGGCCACAAGTTGGCCGCATCCGCGTGATGCCAGCCACAGGGTACACGCCACGGCTGGCGCTCAGCACTTATCAACAGGCTGTGGATAAAAACCGGGGTGGCTATCGGGTATCAGCATGGCGGGCAGCTGGCTCAGGTAAAAGTCTATCGGCCCTGCACTACCGATCATGGCGTAAGCGTAACCACGCTGGTGTAGCGCATGCAGGCTGGCCAGCAGCAAAATACGGCCAAATCCTTGACCTTGATGGCTTTTCTTTACCCCTGTCGGCCCGAAAAATCCCCGCGCTGTCACGTCATAGCAGGCAAAACCCAGTAGCTCGCCACCCCGCTGCAATACCCAGGCGGTAGGCGGCATACTGCGAAATGCCGTATCGAATTCATCGGCCCAGCCATCAGAAAACTCACGGCTTATCCACATGCGCATGGCGCTACGCTCGTGTGGCAGAGGGTGGCGCAATACGACGCCGTCGGGTACGGCAGGGCAGGGTGGCAGCTCATAAAGCTTGACCAGAATATCGGCAGGCATGGCGGCTCGCTGTGGCTAGGGCAAACCTTATTAATACCACTTAGCCCCCACGAACGGTACCCTGCTGCCAGCGCAGCTGGGCGGCAAAGGCCTCTGCAAACGCGTCAATGGGCAGAGGGCGGGCAAACAGGTAACCCTGGCCGTACTCTACCCCCATGCTGGCCAGCTGCTCGGCTTGCAGCTCGTTTTCTATGCCCTCGGCCACCAGGCTGGAGCCGATGGCGCGGGCAATGCTGACGATTTCCGGTATCAGGCTGGAACGCAGCGACAGGTCTTCCATTTCGAACACAAAAGAGCGGTCTATCTTCAGTACGTCCGGCGCCATGCGCTTGACGCGGCCCAGGTTGGAGTAACCGGTACCAAAGTCGTCTACCGAGACCTGGTAGCCCGCCTGGCGCAGGGCGGCGATCTCGTGCACTACGGTGTCGTCGTAGCTTTGTTCGACGATTTCCAGCCCCAGCTGCAGGTCGGGCCGGTGCAGCATGGCCTGTAGCGGGGAAATCAGCGCGTCCAGGCGGCGGAACTGGATATTGTCGGGAAACAGGTTCACCGCCACCTTGAAACCATCGGTAGGCGGCAGCGCCTGGGCCAGCTCGCGCAGGCTTTGCTGCAGCACAAAGCTATCCAGCACCCAGCCCAGGCCCTGCTTTTCGATTTCCGGCAGCGCCAGCTGCGGGGAGATCTGCTCGTTGCCATCGCGGATACGCATCAGCACCTCGCAGCCCACCCAGCGCCGCGTGCCCAGCGCGACAATCGGCTGGTAGTAACATTGCACGCAGCCTTCTTCCAGCAGGTTGCGGATACGGGCGCCAATACGCTTTTGCCTGGCCAGGATGGGGGTGACAAAACCGGTAACCAGCAAGCCGATCAGCGAGGCCGCCACCGCTACCAGCAGCAGGATCAGGCCCTGGCGCTGCAGGATCTCCGGCAGGGTCAGGTAGGACTGCACTACCCACGGCGTGCCCGGAATGTAGTCGGTACGCACCAGGGCGTGCACTGTCCAGTCAAAGCCTTTCAGTGGCCGTTTCAGCGCGGTCTGTTCGTCAAAGTAGCGCGACCAGTACGGGGTGAGCCTGCCGCTGACAAAGACACGGCCCGGTAGCGCATCGGCCAGCTGCAGCCCCAGGACGTCCACATCGCGCAACAAGGCCGACAAGCTGTCCTGGTTCACCACCACGTTGAAACGGCCCTGCTGCATGACCATGGCGCGGTAGCGCCACTGCCCCAGCAGAATGGGCGCATTGAACCAGATGGACTGATCTACCCCGTTGCGGATTTCGCGCAGGGCAGGGGTAAGCGGTAGTAGCGGGGACGCCAGCAGGCCTTCGCTGCTGGTACACACCAGCCGGTTTTGCTGGTCGAAAATGCCGACATCGCGGATATGGCGGCTGGCAAAGATCCGGGTGCGCAGCCGCACCAGGGTAGCGTCGTCACATACCGGCATCACCAGGCGGTTGAGGCCGGCCAGCATGTCTTCCTGCTCGCGGGTGATGCCGCTGATCTGGGTGGCCAGCCGCTGGTGGGTGGCGTACAGCTTGCGGCTTTCTACCACCACAAACAGCAGCATGGCCAGCAACAGGCACAGCAAGGCTGCCAGCACGCCGCTGGCGATACCGTAGCTGGTGGCAAACACACCTATATGCTTTCTGACACGGTTCATCGGCTGGCCACGCCTGTATTTCTGGAATGACTTATTAATGTCTCATTTTTTCATTAATTCTTTCTTTCAGCTTACAAACAGCACAACAGCATTGATGTCGGCTGATACGCCCCACCGCGTGGGCCAGGCATAAAAAAACGGGCCTTGCGGCCCGTTAAACACCCTCAAACAATGCCCGTTACGCCGCCGCGCCTTTGTGGGCAGGCGGTGTGTCGAACGCTTTGCGCAGCTCGGCCAGTCTGGCTTGTGCGGCCTGGTGGCCGGCTTCCTTCACATGGCCAAAGCCGCGAATCCCCTCGTACACTTTCACCATCTCGGTAGCGGTGCCCAGGTTGGCCGCAGACAGCGCGCCCAGCAGCTGGACTACCAGCGTCTCGAACTCGACTATCATGGCGCGCTCCAGCCGGCGGTCGGCCTGCCAGCCAAACGGGTCCAGCGCGCTGCCACGCAGGCCCTTGAAGCGGGCAATCACGCCCAGCGCCTTCAGCGCCCACGCACCCAGGTTCACCTTTTTCGGCTGGTGGCCGGTCATCCAGCTGGCGCCAAAATGGAAGGTGAGCTTGAGGTCACCGTCGAACTGCTCGTGCAGCGCGCGCTGGAACTCGCCATCGCTATACAAGCGCGCCACTTCGTACTCGTCCTTGTAAGCCAGCACGTGGTAGTAGGCGCGGGCTACTGCCAGCGTCAGCGCGCTGCTGCCCGGTTTTACGCGCTCTTCGGCGGCTTTTACCTGCTCTACCAGCGCCTTGTAGCGGGCGGCCAACTTGTCGTCCTGGTAGGCCACCAGCTCTTTGCTACGGTGGTGCAGCACCCCTTCTACCGTGTCACGCGGTACAAACTGCACCACGGCCGACGGGCTGACCAGGGTCTCGATGCGCGCCGGGTCGTGTGCGGCGTGGCGGCCCCAGACAAAAGCCTGCTGGTTGAACTTCACCGCAGCGCCGTTCAGCTCTACTGCTTTCATGATGGCTTCCAGCGATACCGGCACCAGGCCCTTTTGCCAGGCGTAGCCCAGCATGAACATGTTGGCCGCAATAGCATCGCCCATAAGCGCGGTGGCAATGCGCGTAGCGTTGACCTCGGCAAAGCGGCTGCTGCCTACCGACTCGATAATGGCTTCCTTCATGGCCTTGGCCGGGAAGCGCACGTCCGGGTTTTTCAGGAAGGCACTGGTCGGCGATTCGTAGTTGTTCACCACCACGTGGCTGAAGCCTTCGCGCATCTTGGCCAGTGCTTCCTCGGCGGCGGTGACCACCAGGTCGCAGCCCAGCACCAGGTTGGCATCGCCAGCGGCAATGCGCACCGCGTGCAGTTTTTCCTGGCTATCGGCAATGCGCACGTGAGACCACACCGAGCCGCCTTTTTGCGCCAGGCCGGCCATGTCCAGTACGGTCACGCCCTTGTTATCCAGGTGCGCGGCCATGGCCAGCACCTGGCCGATGGTGACCACGCCGGTGCCGCCCACGCCAGTGACCATGATGCCGAACGGCTCGTGCAGGCCGGGCAGCTGCGGCTGCGGCAGGGCGCCCATGCTGTCCAGGCTGGCAGCGGCACCGCCCGGTTTTTTCACGCTGGCGCCGGCCACCGAGACAAAGCTGGGGCAGAAGCCTTCCACACAGGAAAAGTCCTTGTTGCAGCTGCTCTGGTCGATCTTGCGCTTGCGGCCCAGCGGGGTTTCCACCGGCAGCACCGACAGGCAGCCGGATTTCTTGCCGCAATCGCCACAGCCCTCGCACACGCGCTCGTTGATGAAGGCGCGGCGGTCCGGGTCGGGGAATTCCTTGCGTTTGCGGCGGCGGCGTTTTTCGGCGGCACAGGTCTGGTCGTGAATCAGGATGGTGACGCCAGGCAGCTCGCGCAGCTCTTTTTGCAGGCGGTCCAGCTCGCGGCGGTGGAACACTTCCACCCCCGGTGCCAGGCCTTCTTTCAGGCCGTGCGCGGTACGGTATTTGTCCGGGTCGTCGCTGGTAATCACGATGCGGCCAACCCCTTCGGCGTGCACCTGGCGGGTAATCATCGGCACGTCCAGGTAGCCGTCCACGTTCTGGCCACCGGTCATCGCGACCGCGTCGTTGTACAGAATCTTGTAGGTGATGTTCACCTTGCCGGCCACGGCGGCGCGGATAGCCAGCAGACCGGAGTGGAAGTAGGTACCGTCACCTAGGTTGGTGAAGATGTGCTGGGTGCTGGTAAACGGCGCCTGGCCCAGCCAGGTAATGCCTTCGCCGCCCATCTGGGTAAAGGTCTTGGTGCTGTCGCCTTCGATCCAGTGCGCCATGTAGTGGCAACCGATGCCGGCCACGGCGCGGCTGCCTTCCGGCACCTTGGTGCTGGTGTTGTGCGGGCAGCCACTGCAGTAGTGCGGAATGCGCGCGATGGCTTCGCGCGGTTTTACCAGCTGGGCTTCCTTGTCGTCGTAGAACTTCAGGCGATCGTGGATCACCGGGCTGTCGTACAGGTTGGCCAGGCGCTTGGCGATGGCGCGGGCGATCATGGCCGGAGTCAGCTCGCCGGCGGCCGGCAGCAGCCAGTCGCCGTGCGGCAACGCCCATTCGCCTTTTTCGGCAAACTTGCCCACCACGCGCGGGCGCACGTCGTCGCGCCAGTTGTACAGCTGCTCTTTGAGCTGGTATTCGATGATCTGGCGTTTTTCCTCGATCACCATGATCTCTTCCAGGCCTTGGGCAAACTCGCGCACGCCTTCCGGCTCCAGCGGCCACACCATGCCCACCTTGAAGATGCGCAGGCCGATGTCGGCGGCCAGCTGCTCGTCGATGCCCAGGTCATCCAGCGCCTGCATCACGTCCAGGTAGCTCTTGCCACAGGTGATGATGCCCAGCCGCGCCTTGGGTGAATCCAGCGTCACGTGGTTCAGCTTGTTCACACGGGCGTAGGCCAGCGCCGCGTACAGGCGGTGGTGCAGCACACGCTTTTCCTGCGCCAGCGGGGTGTCCGGCCAGCGGATGGACAGGCCATCGGGCGGCAGCGGAAAGTCTTCGGGGATCAGCGTTTGCACGCGCTCGGGGCTGATATCCACCACGGCGGCGCTTTCGATGGTGTCGGAGATGGCCTTGATCGACACCCAGCAGCCGGAATAGCGGCTCATGGCCCAGGCGTGCAGGCCGTAGTCGATGACCTCTTGCACGCCGGATGGGCTGAGCACCGGAATCATGCTGGCGGCCAGGATGTGGTCGGACTGGTGGGGGAAGGTGGACGACTTGGCGGCGTGGTCGTCGCCGCAAATCAGCAGCACGCCGCCGAACTTGCTGGTGCCGGCTACGTTGCCGTGCTTGATCACATCACCGGAGCGGTCGACACCCGGGCCCTTGCCGTACCACATGGAGTACACACCATCGTACTTGGCCCCCTCGAACAGGTTGACCTGCTGCGTGCCCCACACGGCGGTGGCGGCCAGGTCTTCGTTCAGGCCGGGGTGGAATACCACATTGTTGGCCGCCAGGTGTTTGCTGGCTTTTTGCATGACCTGGTCCACATTACCCAGCGGCGAGCCGCGGTAGCCGGTAACGTAGCCGGCGGTATTCAGCCCGGCAGCGCGGTCGCGCGCCTGTTGCATCATGGGCAGGCGCACCAGCGCCTGGATGCCGTTCAGCAGTACCTGGCCGGTAGGTGCCGTGTATTTGTCTTCCAGTTCGACGTGGCGAATCGACATGGTGTCTCCTCCATCTGTGTGCTTGTCGCAGCGGGTCGGGTGAAGCCTTGTGGGCTATCCCGTCCTGGTGATGTGGCCCGGCGGCGGTAGGCAGCAGGGCGTTGTCTCTGTCTCTTTATAGTGTGTCGGCAGCTGTGCTACCGCTTTGTGCGAACACTAGTTGACGTAAACGTAAACGTCAAAAGCTTTGTCGTTTTTTTCTGCTTCGCGCGCGGGCGAGTGCGGCAAATGTGCCAGTGCAGCAAAAGCGCCCCTGCGCCAGACAAAACACTGCGTTCTGTTAGCGTGGTTGAGCGCGCCGTCACCGCACCGCTACAGTGCAGCCTTGAGCCATTGTCGCCACCGGCTACCCGCCGGCCTGCGGCCCACCTTCGAGACGTATCCATGTCATCTGCACCCAACGAAACCGGCAAAGGCGTGCTGTACGCCACCGGCGCGTTCTTTATCTGGGGCCTGTTCCCGCTGTACTGGAAACCGCTGCACGCGGTACCGGCGCTGCAAATTTTGTGTCACCGCATTGTGTGGTCGGCGCTGTTCGTGGCGATCTTGCTGCTGGTACAGCGCAACTGGCGCTGGCTGGGCGACAGCCTGCGCGACGGCGCGCGCCTGCGCGTGTTTGCATTGTCGTCGCTGCTGCTGTCGTTCAACTGGCTGATCTACATCTGGGCGGTCAATGAAAACCGCGTGGTGGAAGCCAGCCTGGGTTACTTCATCAACCCGCTGGTGAACGTGCTGCTGGGGCGCCTGTTTCTGGGCGAACGCCTGACGCGCACGCAGGGCATTGCCATCGGCCTGGCCACGCTGGGCGTGGCGTGGCTCACGCTGTCGGTAGGTACGCTGCCGTGGGTGGCGCTGAGCCTGGCGGCGACCTTTGGCGTGTACGGCCTGCTGCGCAAAAAAGCGCCGCTGCCGTCGCTGGAAGGGCTGGCGCTGGAAACCTTCCTGATGCTGCCGCTGGCGCTGGCAGCGCTGCTGTGGTTTGCCGTGCGCGGCGATGGCGCCTTTGGCCAGCTGGGCCTGGCCACCGACGCGCTGCTGATGGGTGCCGGCGTGGTCACCGCCATCCCGCTGTTGCTGTTTGCCAGCGGTGCACGCCGGCTGAAGCTGGCCACGGTAGGGCTGATCCAGTATCTGGGCCCCACCATCCAGCTGCTACTGGGCGTATGGCTGTACCACGAGCCGTTCGACAGCAGCCGCGCCATCGGCTTTGGCCTGATCTGGGCGGCGCTGGCGCTGTACTCCGGCCACGGCCTGCTGGGCTACCTGAAAGCACGGCGCGCCGCTGCCGCCTAGGGCCAGACGTTGGCCGCAACACCGCCAGGGCAAGCCATACGGCTTGCCCTGCTTTTTTATGCCACAGCGGTGGCAAACAAACGGCACACACCCGCGATCTGGCCGTTTGGCCATTGACGCCGCCACGCCACATCACCACAATGCCGCTGTCCTCCGCCACGCGGATGGCATTTGCTCTTTACCCATACCGGCCCACACCGTGCTACTTGCACCGGGCCACGCTCTTTCAAGGAAACGCCATCATGGCATCGCTCTTTATCCTGTCGCGCCATCTCGCGCGCGACGTGCTCGCCGACGAGCTCCCCCCGCAACACCACCATAGCCTGTGGCACACCCTGTGCAGCCAGGCTTCCAGCTTGATGCAGCCCAGCCACCGCCCCGCGCTACCCGACTCGCACCAGCACGATGTTCAACGCTGGCTACTGGAGAAAGGCCCACACCGATGCTGACCCTGCCACTTGTGACACCACGCCTGCGCCTGCGCGACTTTTGCGCCAACGATGCCAGCGCCTACTGCCAGCTGCGCAGCAGCGCGGCCTTCGGCCAGCACTACGCCGCGCACGAGCTCACGCCCACGTTCGGCGCTGCGCTGCTACAGCAGTTCATCGCCCAGCAGCAGGCCACGCCACGGCGCGCCTGGCAGCTGGCCATTACCCTGGCCGAAAGCGATACGCTCATCGGCTCGGTTGGCTTGCGCCAGACCAGCCTGGCCGGCGAGGCACAGTTCGGCATCGAGCTGGCCCCGGCCTATTGGGGCCAAGGCTACGCCCGTGAAGCCGGCGCGGCGCTGCTGCACGCCGGCTTCAACCCGCTGGGCCTGCACCGCGTAGAGGCCGACACCCATGCGGCCAACCTGCCGGCACAACGCCTGGCTGCCAGCCTGGGCTTCGTGCCCAGCCGGCAGGCAGGCGAGCGCCACATCCTGGCGCTGGCACTGAACCTGCCCGGCGTACTGAGCGAGCGCATGTTGCTGGGGCCACTGGCACAACTAAGCCGCCACCCCGGCTACTGGCAGCTGGCCACCCCCGCGCAGCCGGATTTTTTCTTTGGCAACCTGCTGCTGGCCGATCAGGCCCCGCTGGACCGCGCCGCGTGGGAAGCGCGCTTCGATAGCGCCTTTGCCGGCCACGCCGGCGTGCAGCACCGCACTCTGGTATGGGCAATGGACGAAGACGACTGCGCCGCACGCTACGCCCACTGGCAGGCTGCCGGCTACGAATACCAGGAAGCCAGCGCACTCTTGCTCACCCGCGACACCCTGCAACCGGTTGCCCTGCCAGCCAGCTACACCCTGCGCCCGCTGGCCAGCACCGACGACTGGCAGCAATGGGCCGAGCTGATGACCGCCAGCCGCGACCCGGCCTTCGACGAAGCCGGCTACCGCCGCTTTCTGGCCGGCAGCCAGCGCCGCTACCAGGCCCTGGAACACGCTGGCCACGGCCATACGTGGGGCGTCTTTGCCGGCGTACAACTACAAGCCTGCGCCGGGCTGTACACCTGGCAGACACTGGGGCGCTACCAGCAAGTAGCCACCGCCCCGCAGGCACGCCGCCTGGGTTTGGCCAGCGGCCTGGTCAGCGCGCTGGCCGACTGGGGGCTGGCGCGCGTACCACGCCTGGTCATCGTGGCCGATGCCCACTACCACGCCATCGATCTGTATCGTAAGCTGGGTTTCGTTAGCGCCAGCCGCGAAGCCTCGCTGTGCTGGTGGCCGCGCCACAAGGAGCCTGCATGACCATCCTGCCTTACGTCCCACACCAGCACGCCGCGCTGGCGCAGCTCTACCTGGACACGCGCCGCAGCAGCTTTCCCTGGCTGGATAGCCACGCCATGCAGCTGGCCGACTTTGCCCGCGACACCGCCGACGAAAGCCTGCTGGTCGCGCAAGACGCCCACGGCCAGGTGCTGGGCTTTGCCAGCGTGTACGAAAAAGAAAACTTCCTGCACCACCTGTACGTGGCACCCGCAGCACAAGGGCAGGGCATAGGCCAGGCCCTGCTGCAGGCCGCCACGCTGCGTTTTACCGCGGTGCCATCGCTGAAATGCTTTGCGGCCAACCCGCGCGCGCTGGCGTTTTACCGCCAGCAAGGCTGGCAACCAACCGGCGAGGGCGTGGATGCCGCCGGCCACCGCTGGCTACGCCTGCAGGGGCCACAGCCAGGTATCGTCTTCAGCACCGACTGCGCCCGGCTGGACCGCGAGCTGGTGTACCACTACCTCAGCCGCGAGTCGTATTGGGCTGCCGGCCTGCCACGCGACCTCTTCGAAGCCTCGCTACAGGGCTCGCTGGTGATCGGCGGCTACCACGCCGACGGCCAGCAGCTGGCCTTTGCCCGCGTGATTACCGACTACGCCACCTTCGGCTACCTGGCCGACGTGTTCGTGGTAGATAGCGCGCGCGGTCAGGGCACGGGCAAGGCGCTGATGCGCTACCTACAGCTGCACCCGCGGCTGCAAAACCTGCGCCGCTTCATGCTGGCCACCGCCGACGCCCACGGCCTGTACGCGCAGTTCGGCTTTGGCGCGCTGGGCAAGCCGGAACGCATCATGGAAAAAGTGGAACCGGCCATTTACCAACGGTTGGCCGCAGAGCGGGGGCATTTGTCATAAACTGGCAGTATCTGCCAACAAAAACAGAGACATGCCATGTACAAGCTGATATTCGCCTTACTGCTTCCTACAGCCGCCATAGCCGGCGAACTTACCTGTGAGGTACGCCAGGTTCATGCAGTCGATACCCTCAGCTGCCACGTTGCCGGTCAAGCACCCAGATTAGCCAAATTGGCCGCCATCAAGGCATTCGACCCCGCCACGCCAGTCGGCCTGATGGGCCGCACGTATCTGGAAAAACGGCTGCTGGGCAAAACCGTGGTACTACGCCAGGATCCACATCGCCCCATGCCCGAACGAGTCTGGCTGCTACTGGATGGCAAAGAGATAAACCTTGAGCTGCTCAATCAAGGCATGGCGCGTGTCCACCCGGAAGTCAGCGAGGCTGAATACTATATGCAGCAAAACCTTGCCATTCGCGCCGGCCTGGGGCTATGGCACCCGCGCTACGACGCTGAAACTGGCTCACTCGCCAGGTAAGGCAAAAAAGATGACCCGCAAGGTATTCTGGGACGACCCCTATCTGTGCACGCTGGACACCACGGTGGCCACCGTGGCGGGCGATGAGGTCACGCTGGCCGCCACCATCCTGTACGCCGAAAGCGGCGGGCAGGAAAGCGACCACGGCAGCATAGCCGGCTGGCCGGTGCTGGCAGCGCGCAAGCAGGAGCAGGACATCGTCTATACCCTACCGCCGCAACATAGCCTGCAGCCCGGCGCGGCCGTGACGCTGCAGCTGGACTGGCCACGGCGCTACCGGCTGATGCGGCTGCATTTTGCCGCCGAGCTGATGCTGGAAACGATTTACCAGACCCTGCCGGACGTGGAAAAGATCGGCGCCCACATTGCCGAGCACAAGGCGCGCATCGACTTTGCGCTGCCGCAAGCCATCACCCCGCACCTGCCTGCCTTGCAGGCCCGCATCGACGCACTGATTGCGGCCAACCTGGCCATCACCAGCGCCTTTTCCGACGCGGCCAGCGGCCGCCGCTACTGGGCGCTACCCGGTATCGCCCACGTGCCCTGTGGCGGCACCCACCTGCGCCACAGCGGCGAGGTTGGCCGCATTGCGCTGAAACGCAAGAACGTGGGCCGTGGCAAGGAGCGGGTGGAAATCACCCTGCTGGACGACGCTCCAACATGACTACACCGCTTAAAGAAAACACCATGACCGCAGCGCTGCAAGGCAGCTGCCTGTGCGGCGGCGTGCGCTACCAGGTCCAGCAGCTGGACATGCCCATCGTGCATTGCCATTGCCACACCTGCCGCAAGGCACACGCCGCGCCCTACACCAGCACCGCGGGCGTACTTCGCCAGCACTTTCGCTGGCTGGACGGTGAACACCTGCTGCGCAGCTTCGAATCGTCGCCCGGCAAGCTGCGCCACTTTTGCAGTGTGTGCGGCAGCCACATCGTGGCCGAACGCCCTGGCCAGCCGCATGTGATCCTGCGTGTGGCCACGCTGGACGATAGCCCCGACAGCCTGCCGGTGGCGCATATCTGGACCAGCCACCACCTACACTGGCTGGCGCACGACGGCGTGCCGCAGTTTGCCGGCTGGGCAAAACCATAAAACCTGCTGACAGCAGGCTGGCAGCAGGGGGCGCATAAGCTGGCGTTTTACCCCACCAGCGGAGCCCGCCATGCCACATTCCATCGTTGCCAACCTGCAGCTGATCTACGTCAGCGATATCGCCCGTTCCACCGCCTTTTACCAGCAGCTGTTTGCCGCCGCGCCGGTATTCGTCAGCCCACAGTACGTGGCCTTTGCCGGCAGCGGCGACGCGCTGTTTGCGCTATGGTCCGGCACGGCACCCGATACTGCCGCCGCACCGCGTGGCGAGATCGGCATCATGCTGCCAGATGGCAGCACCGTGGCGGCGCTGTATGCGCGCTGGCAGCAGGATGGGCGCCTGAACATCATCAGCCCGCTACGCGAAGAACCCTACGGCCAGACATTTGTCCTGGCCGACCCGGACGGGCACCTCATCCGCGTGTGCCAGCGGGATTGATACGGCTAAGCCGGCGTGCGCGCCGGGCGCCGGCTGCTGGCCAGCTGCACACACAGCACGCTCAGCAGTGGCTGCTGGCCAGCTGCACACACAGCACGCTCAGCAGTACGGTAGCCATACCGGCCAGCGTCCAGCCGTGCAGGCTTTGCCCCAGCGCTACCCAGCCCAGGATGACCGCCGCCACCGGGCTGAGCAGGCCCAGCGCCGACACCGCCACCGGCGGCAGCAGGCGCAGGCCGCGAAACCACAAACCGTAGGCCAGCAGCGCGCCCACCAGCGACAGGTAGGCATAGCCCGCCACGTTGGCCGCAGACAGCGCCGGCATCGGCGGGTCCAGCCACAGTGCTGCCGGTAGCAGCATCAGCCCGCCCAGCGTTAGCTGCCAGCCGGTTAGCGCCAGCAAGGGCAGGCTGCTGCCCCAGCGCCGCGCCAGATACATGCCCAGCGCCATCACGATGGCGCCGCCCGCTGCCGCCAGCACACCCAGCGTGTCCCACTGCGCATTGCCCGCATTCAGCAGCACCGCCATGCCGGCCAGGCCCGTGCACGCCGCCAGCAACACCAGCGGCCGGGGCGTTTGCTGCTCCAGCAGCCACAGCAAGCCCATCATCAACAGCGGCTGAATCGCCCCCAGTACGGCGGCGATACCACCAGGCAAGCGGTAGGCCGCCATGAACAATAGCGCCTGGAAGGCACCGATATTCAGCAGCGACAGCAGCAGCAAGCGCGGCCACTCCTGCCGTTGCGGCAGGTGGCGCGTCCACAGCAGCAGGAGCAAGCCGGCCGGCAGTACACGCAATACGCCGGCGCTAAACGGCAGGCCGGGCGGCAACCATTGCGTGGTCACCAGGTAAGTGGAGCCCCAGATCAGCGGCACCACGGCAGTTAACAAGGTATCGCGCCACAGGCGGGAAGCGGTCGTCACAGTGATATCTCCAATTCAAGATATAATCAGCGTATCGATAATTTATCTTTAACTCAAGATATTTATCTTGAACACGAGCTATCTGGAGCCGGCATGGATACCCCGAACACCCCCGACGCCGTGGACGCCATCCGCGCACAGTGGCAGCGCGAACGCCCCGACCTGGACACCCGCCACATGGCCATCATCGGCCGCCTGGGCCGCTGCAGCATCCAGCTGCAAAAACGGTTGAATGACACCTTTGGCCAGTACGGCATCAGCAACTGGGAATTCGACGTGCTGGCCACGCTGCGCCGCAGCGGCACGCCGTATTGCCTGGCACCCACCGCGCTGTTTTCCAGCCTGATGCTGTCGTCCGGCACCATGACGCGCCAGCTGCAGCTGCTGGCCGAGCGCGGCCTGGTGTGCCGTCTGCCCAACCCCGACGACGCGCGCAGCCTGCTGGTGCAGCTCACCCCGCAGGGGCTGGATCTGGTGAACGAGGTAGTGGGCGCGCATGTGGATAACATGGCGCGCATCCTGGCACCGCTGGACGCCGCACAGCTGGATGCGCTGGACGCGTCGATGAGCGCGCTGCTGGCCACGCTGGAACCCGCCGCGAAAGCGGGGCGCTGATGCTGCTGTACGACCTGGCCGCCGTGGGCGCGGCCACCTGCTGGGCCGCTGGCGGCCTGATCGGTGCCACCCCGGCGCGGCACTTCGGCCCGTTTGCCTTCAGCCGGCTGCGGCTGAGCTTTCTGACCGTGCTACTGGGCGCTGCCAGCCTGGCGCTGGGGGGCTGGGCCACGCTGCACAGCACCGCGCTGCTGCCGCTCGCGCTATCGGCGCTGTTCGGCATTTTTCTGGGCGATGCGCTGATGTTCGCCGCCATGAACCGCCTGGGCCCGCGCCGCACCGGCCTGCTGTTTGCCACCCATTCGGTGTTTTCGGTGGCGCTGGGCGTGCTGCTGCTGGGCGAAGCACTCAGCCTGCAGGCGCTGGCCGGTAGCGTGCTGGTGTTTGGCGGCGTGCTGGTGGCCGTGGCCTTTGGCCGCCGCGATGGCAGCACCCACCACTGGGAACAAAGCCACGGTGTGAAAGCCGGCGTGGCACTGGGCCTGGCCGCTGCGCTGTGCCAGGCATGCGGTACCTTTTTTGCCAAACCGGCCATGGCCAGCGGGCTAGACCCGCTCACCGCCAGCGCGCTGCGCATGGCGATAGGCTGTGCGGCCAACTGGCTGCTGTGGGCCAGCGGCAGCCGCCTAGCACGCATGGCCAACCCGCCCACGCCGCGCATCCTGGGCCAGCTGGCGCTGAACGGCGTGGTCGCGCTGGGCCTGGGCATGACGCTGATCATGGTGGCACTGCAAGGCGGCAACGTGGCTACCGTGGGCATGCTGTCGGCGCTAAGCCCGGTGCTGATCCTGCCCATGCTGTGGGCGGTCACGCGCCAGGCCCCGCCGCTGCTGGGCTGGCTGGGCGCCGCCATCAGCGTAGCCGGCACCGTGCTGCTACTGGGGCGTTAGGCTCGGCATACCCGCTACTGATTATTTCCCTGCGGTAGCGAATCATTTTCTGGATCGCGGGTTTATTGCCAGCCAGTGCAGGGCCACAATGGCACCATCGTTCCCGGAGCCCTGCCATGTCCGAACCCCTGCTTTCCGCGCTGCACACCGACCCGGCCAGTGGCCTGACTTACCGTACCCAGGCGCGGCCACCAGCGCAGGCCAGCCGGCTGCTGGTATTGCTGCACGGCGTGGGTGGCCACGAACAGCAGCTGGCCGGCCTGCTGCCGCTGCTACCCCCAAACTGGCTGATAGTACTGGTACGTGGCCCACTGCAGTTCGGGCCGCAGCAGTTTGCCTGGTTCGAGGTACAGTTCGGCAGCGATGGCCCGCGCATCAATGCGCCACAAGCCGAGCACAGTCGGCAGCTATTGCTCTTGCTGCTGGCCAGCCTGCAATACCAGTTTGGCGTGGTACCGGAACACTGCACCGTGGCTGGCTTCAGCCAGGGCGGCATCATGAGCGCTAGTGTCGCACTGACCTCGCCCGGCAGCCTGGGCCACTTTGCCGTGCTGTGCGGGCGCATCCTGCCGGACATTGCGCCCATCCTCGCCGAAAAATCGTCATTGGCGCTGCTGAACGGCTATCTGTGTCACGGCGAACACGATGACAAACTGCCCTTCAGCTGGGCCGAACGTGCTACCGCCTGGCTGACCGAACTGGGTGTGCCGCACACGCTGCAGCGCTACCCGGCCGGGCACCAGCTCACCACCGCCATGGCGCAGGACTTCGCCAGCTGGCTAGCCCGCCGCTAAGCCCGCCACCAAAACAATGCGGCCAACCTTGCCCAAGGTTGGCCGCATTGTTTATTAAAAACCTATTAAAAACAGCTGCTTACTGGTTGGCGCGCACCCATTTGTGCCACTGTGCAAACAGCTCGGGGTTCAGCGCGGCGATGGCGGAGCGCTTCCAGATGGTATCGGCCCAGTAGTCGTCGGTGTTCAGGCTGGCGATGCGCCCGCCGGCTTCTTCCAGGATCACCGCGCCGGCGGCGTAGTCCCACAGACGCTGGCCGCCGTGCAGGTAAATGTCGTAGCGGCCTGCGGCCAGGAAGCACCAGTCCAGCGTGCTGGAACCCATGCTGCGCTGGCTGCCAAACGGCGCCACGCTGCCCATGCGTGCGGCCAGCTTGCCGGAGCGCAGGTATTTGATTTCCACGGCGGCGATGGCGTCGCCCATACTGTTGGACACGGTTTTCAGCGGCAAGCGCTGGCCGTTCAGGTAGGCACCGCCGCCACGGCGGGCGTAGAACATTTCGTCGGATACCGGGTTGTAGATCACGCCCAGCTCGCTCACGCCGTTCACCATCAGCGCCACCGACACGGCAAAGTAGGGCAGGCCGTTAACAAAGTTGGTGGTGCCGTCGATGGGGTCGACCACCCACAGGCCGGCCTGGTTGGCCGCCCACAGGGCGTCCTGCTCGGCCATGGTCATTTCTTCGCCCAGCACCGGGTAGGGCAGGATGGCGGGCAGGCGCTGCTGCAACACCTGCTGGCAGGCCAGATCGGCTTCGGTAAACAGCGAGCCGTCCTCTTTGCGCGTCTTGCCCACGCGCAAAAAGCGCGGCATGACCTCGTAGCGGGCCACGTCGCGTACGACCTGTATTACCTGATCGACCACTTGCATCCATCTCTCCTCTCGCGCTGCGGGCAGGCCCGCTTACCACCGTGTAATGTTTATGTTGTTGCACGTGCAGCAAACCAAGCAAAATACCGTTATCAACACGAACGATCAACACACCATGCCAAGGTTTTTTATAGATATTGCCCTTGCTGCCGGGCAAACCCTGGCACTGCCGGATACGGTAGTGCGCCATGTGCAGGTGTTGCGCCTGCGCGCCGGTGACGGCATCACGCTGTTTAACGGCCGTGGCGGCGAGTACCAGGCAACGCTGACCGATATCGCCAAACGCGACGTTAGCTGCACGATCACGGCATTTGACGACACCAGCCGCGAATCACCGGTATGGCTGGGGCTGGCGCAGGCCATTTCCAGCGGCGACCGCATGGAGTTCACCCTGCAAAAAGGCGTGGAAATGGGCGTCAGCGCCTTTCAACCGCTGGCCACCGAACGCAGCATCGTGAAGCTGGTCGGCGACCGCGCCGACAAACGCGTGCAGCGCTGGCAGGAGATCGTGATCGCCGCGTGCGAGCAAAGCGGGCGCAACACCGTGCCCGAGGTGCGCCCCATCCTGACGCTGAAACAGTGGCTGGCCAGCCTGCCCGCGGCCGATGCCCACCTGCTGCTGTCGCCGCTGGGTACGCAAAAGCTGGTGGATATCGCCCGCGCGCCGCAACAGGCGTGGCTGATGGCTGGGCCGGAAGGCGGGCTGTCTGGCGCGGAAGAGCAGCAGGCCATTAACGCAGGCTGGACGCCACTGAAACTGGGGCCGCGCATCCTGCGCACCGAAACGGCGGCACTGGCGGCGGTAGGCGCCATCCAGACGGTGTGGGGCGACTACAGCGTGTAGCCACACCCTGAAACACAAAGCGGCCGGGCATCTCTGCCTGGCCGCTTTTTTGTTTGCTGCGTATTACAGCCGCCGCCCGCATACCGCGGTACGGCGGCTGCCGCTAGGGCGGCGCGCCGGGTCGTCGTACACGCCCAGCTGTTGCAGGCCGGCTTTGCGCATCATGCCGGCGGACGGGCCGTTTTCTTCGTGGCGGTCGGCCACCACCCAGGCCTGGCCCTGGCCAGCCAGCTTCTGGCACACGCTGTTCAGCAACCGGGCGCCAATGCCCTGGCCGGCGTAGTCGCGGTGCACCACGGCTTCCACGATATAGCTGCACTGCAGCGGGGCAATATCGTCGGGGCGCAGGCTGGGGTAGGGGTCGGCCTGGCGGTACAGTACCGCCCCCACCAGCGTACTGCCATCTTCGGCCAGTACGCCGCCAGCCAAGCCGGCGACCAGCTGCTGGATGGTACGCGCCACGCCTTCGGGCGGTAGCCAGTTCCACATATTGGGGCCATGGTCGAATAGCAGGCTTTGTACGCTATCGGCGTCGAATGCACTGGCATCACGCAGCAAAATCGCCATCACTGCTCTCCTTCATTTTCTGGTGCAAAGCTGGCCGGCTCGGGGCGGCTGGCCAGCTGGTCGCGGGTATTTTTCTGTACTGCCACGGCAGCAAACAGGCTCAGCAGGTAGGCCATGGCGTAAAAGCCTTTTTCGCTACCCAGCAGGGTGGCATTCCACAAGCCAACCGCCAGCAATAACAGGCTGATGCCCACCGACAGCCAGCACAAGCCGTAGTAAATACCGCTGACGGCAATGCCTTCCAGCCGGTCGCGCACACTTTTTTGCAAGGAGACGGCAGCAAACAGGCCGTATAGCAGCACGGTGAAGTAATAGCCCTTTTCGTTCAGCGGCATGGTGGCATTCCACAGACCGATAAGGTAGGTGAGCATACCGGCAAACAAGGCGACCCAGGACACGCCGACAAAGGCGGCAGAGGGCGGGGCGATGCGGGGCTTCATGGGGTATCTCCTGCGGTGGTAGCGGGGTGGTAGTGCTGTTCCAGGGTGGCGTGGCCATGCGCTACATGCAGCGTGGCCCAGGCGCCGTTCATCAGGGTCCATTGCGGTGGTACATGGCCGATGTCGGCATCCAGTACCAGCGGGCAGGGCAGGCCGTCCAGCGCTTGCATGACGGCTTCTTCGTACTGCAGGTCGCCCGGCTGCGCGGCCTCGGGGCCGCTGCTGCGCCCCAGTATCAGCCCGGCCAGGCTATCGAACGCCCCGGCCAGGCGCATGGCGGTCAGGGCGCGGGCGAGCTCGCACGGGGCCAGCTCGCAGTTTTCCAGGTACAGCAGCACGGGTTGGCCGCGCCAGGCTTGCAGGTCGAAGTATGGCGTGGTGGCCAGGCGCGACAGCGTATCCAGGCAGCCACCGATCAACCGGCCGGCCATGCTGGCCTGTGCAGCCCCTGCCACACGCACGCGGCTGTTTTTAGTTACACCGGGGTCGCCAAACGGCCAAAAGTGCGTGAAGGCCTGCTGGCGAGGCGGCAAACCGTGCTGCCAGCTGTGCCACAGCGGCTGCATTTCGCTTTGGCGGGCCGGGTGGCTGATATCAAACACGTTCGGGCTGTGCAGCGTGGCCCAGCCGGCGCGCAGGGTAAACGGTACCGCCAGCGTGGACACATCAGAAAAGCCGCACAGCCATTTGGGCGGCAATGCGGCCAACCTTGGCCAGTCCAGCCCGGCCAGCAGCTGCATGGCCAGCTCGCCACCCCAGGGCGGCAAAATAGCCTTGATCTCCGGGTCGTACAGAAAACCGTTGAGCTCTGCCAGCCGGGTAGCGGCACTGGCACTGGCGTTTTTTTCTTGCCGGCGCAGGGTGTCGCCCTCCACCACCTGGTAGCCGGCCGCACGCAGGGCGGCAATAGAAGCGTCCAGGCGGGCGTGCATCACCTCGGGGACACCGGAGGACACCGCGCACAGCGCCAGCGTGTCACCGGGCTGCAATGGGGCAGGAAAGCGCAAGTTCATGGCAGGGGCAGCGGGTTAGGGCCCCCCATTACAGCAGCAATTCTCATTCATGACAAAAGCTTGGCGTGCCGTGCTTATCGAAATCTGACAGCTAAAACACCAGCCCGGCGAATGTCGTGCCAGCCAGGCTGCTGGTCTGGCCAGTTGTGGATAAACCGGGCCTGGTTGTTTATGGCGCTGAAATCTTGTTTAAAAACAGCAGCTTGGTTGGCCAAATCTGTTTACCCACAGGCATGGCCTCATAGCGCCAAGCTTGCCACCTGCTGCTTTTACACACGCGCTATGGCAAAAAACGGCTGCTTTAGCCGTTTATCCACAGCCAACAGCTCATCTAGCGGGTTTTCCCCAGGCGGTGCAGCTCGATCAGCTTGGCGTATTTGATATAGCTGTTAAAGCAGCCAATGCTGATGTGCACCAGCCCCGGCAAACCATCGCGAAAGCCCTGTCGCACCAGGTAAAACTTGATAAATCGCGTCAGCGGGCTGAACACCAGCTTGGCCACACCACACTTTTTGCCACGCTGGTACAGCGCATCGGCCTGCAAGCTGGTGTAGCGGTTCTGTTTTGTCAGGTAGAGCGCAATGTCTTCGCCAGACTCGTGCATCAGGTCGCCTGCCAGCGTGCCAACCTGGCCATCGGTCTGTACATACTCGTGTACCACGTCATCCGACCAGCGGGCGTGCTGGCGGTGAAACAGGCGCAGGCTGTAATCCGGGTAGCCTTCGCCAAATTTCAGAAAACGCCCCATGAACTTGTTGCTACGGGCAAAACGCCAGGCATAGCCGCGTGGTTTTTTAAGCAAGTTCATGATTTCATGGCGTAATTTTTCAGATAGCCATTCGTCGGCATCCAGACATAACACCCAGTCGTGGCTGGCCTGTGCCACGGCAAACTGCTTCTGCGGGCCAAAACCCAGCCAGTCCTGGTGGATAACTTTTGCCTTATAGGCAGAAGCTATTGCCAATGTCCTGTCCGTACTTCCCGAATCCACCACCACGATCTCGTCGGCAAAAGCACAGCTTTGCAGACATTTTTCCAGCTGGTTTTCTGCATTTTTGGTGATAAGCACCACGCTTAGCGCTTCAGACATACTTTCTAGACTGTCCAGTAATTAAATTGATAAGGGCTGATGAAGGACATCATCGGCTGTGGATAAGCCTGTTTTCCTGTTTTTTTTCAAACGCTTGCGCTACATGAACAGCTGTGCTTGTCTGGCCTGTTTTGTGGTGCAAGCTTTGTGGATAAATTGGCGCTTATGTGATTAACCCGGTTTGTCCACACGCCTAAGCCTGCTTTTACCTGCTGCCTGTGCATCAAGTGTGCCATGACGGCTGGTCTGCAGCGAAGCGTATTGCGTGAGCCACCCGGTTTTGACTTTCTGCAGACCGCTGTTTTTTGTTGCCGCATTGGCTAGCCGTTTCGCACCTCACGCTTTCATTGTTTTCACATTAGTTATTTGAAGACAATGATATACAAGACCATTTGCTGTGGATAAGTATAAAAAACAACTTTCTTTCAAGGTGTTAACATGTGTGTGGCTACCCTATTAACCCCGTCTGCGTTGACGGGAGCCTTTGTGGATAACTATGACCTTTCTTATCCACAGCGCTTTATCCACATTCGGGTCGCCGCGATTTTACTTGGTTAACCACAGGGGCAGCCGTAAAATTCCGCGCATGAAAAATGTCCTCCTGCTGCGCACATCATCGATGGGCGACCTTATCCACACCTGGCCGGCACTCACCGACCTGGCACGACACCAGCCCGATACCCGCATCACCTGGCTGGCCGAAGAAGCCTTTGTGGATATCCCCGGCCTGCACCCGCAAGTACAGGCCACGCTGCCCATTGCCTGGCGCCGCTGGCGCAAGCATTTGCTCGCGCGCGATACCTGGCAGCAGATGGCGGCACTGAAAGCATCATTACAAAGCACGCGCTGGGATCTGGTGCTGGACGCACAAGGCCTGTTGAAAAGTGCGCTGCCGGGCTGGCTGGCCAACGGCCCGCTGGCCGGCTACGACGCCGCCAGCATCCGTGAACCGTTGGCCGCACGTTTTTATCAGCGCCACTACACCGTCAGCCGCCAGCTGTCAGCCATCGAGCGCAACCGCCGCCTGTTTGCCGCAGCTTTCGGCTATGAAGTAAGCGGCGCGCCGGTGTTTGGCATCCGCGCCGGTGCCCGCCCGGGCTGGCTGCCCGCCGGGCACTACGCCGTGTTGCTGCACGCCACCAGTCGCGACAGCAAGCTGTGGCCCGAGCCGCACTGGCTGGCACTGGCGGCCGAGCTGGCCGCACAAGGGCTGTATGCAGTACTGCCGTGGGGCAATGCGGTGGAGCAAGCGCGGGCAGAGCGCTTGGCCGCCGCCATGCCGGGTGCGCTGGTGGCACCGCGCATGCCGCTGCGCGATGCAGCAGCGCTGCTGGGCCACGCCGCTGCCGTGGTGGGGGTGGATACCGGCCTGACCCATCTGGCCAACGCGCTGGATGTGCCATTGGTGGCGATCTATACCGATACCGACCCGGCGCTCACCGGCGTAATAGAAACCACGCGTGCGGCCAACATTGGCCAGGCTGGGCAGGTACCGCCGGTAGGCGCGGTGCTGGCGCTGCTGGCCCGCGTGCGGGGGGCGGCCTGATGCTGCTGCAGCTGTATTCCGCCCTGTGGCCGCTGCTCACCCCATTGATCAAGCGTTACCTGAAAAAGCGCGCCCGCCAGGCACCGGCTTATCTTGAACACTGGGACGAGCGCTTCGGCCGCAGCCTGCCGCAGCCACGCGGGCAGCAGATCTGGCTGCACGCCGTGTCGGTGGGCGAAACCCGCGCTGCGCTGCCGCTTGTGAAAGCCTTGCGCGCACGTTATCCCCAGGCCAGCCTGCTGATTACCCAGATGACGCCCACCGGCCGGGCCACCGCGCAAGAGCTGTACCCAGACGCCCAGGTGCATTACCTGCCGTACGACAATCTGCGCTGGATGCGCCGTTTCGTTGCCGCCGCGCAGCCTGCCTGCCTGTTGCTGATGGAAACCGAAATCTGGCCGGCCATGATCCACGCCTGCCGCGACGCCAACGTGCCGGTACTGCTGGTGAACGCGCGGCTGTCGGAAAAATCCGCCCGCGGTTACCAGCGCATACGCCGCCTGGTACGCCCGGCCCTGCAGCGCCTGAACGCCGTGGCCGCGCAAAGCCCCGACGACGCCGCCAGGTTGGCCGCATTAGGCACGCCGCCACCGCTGGTGTGCGGCAGCACCAAGTACGATTTCACCCCACCCGCCGACAAGCTGGCGCTGGGCGAGGCCTTCCGTGCCCGCATCGGTGCGCGCCCGGTGTGGGTGTGCGCCAGCACGCGGGATGGCGAAGAAGCGCTGATTCTGGATGCCTGGCGCGCCGCCGGCCCGCAGCAGGCCTTGCTGGTGCTGGTGCCGCGCCACCCCGAGCGCTTTGCCGAGGCGGCACAGTTGGCCGCCGCGCGGGGTTTTGCCGTACAGCGCCGTAGCGACCAGGCCGCGGTGGCCGCCGACACCCAAGTGTGGGTGGGCGACAGCATGGGCGAGCTGTTTGCCTATTACGCCGCCGCCGATGTGGCCTTTGTTGGCGGCTCGCTGCTGGATTTTGGCGCGCAGAACCTGATCGAGCCGGCGAGCGCAGGCATTCCTGTACTCCTGGGGCCCTCCACCTATAATTTTGCCGAGGCCAGCGCGCTGGCCCTGCAGGCGGGCGCAGCGCGCCAGGTGCACGACGCAAGCCAGCTGGTCGCCACGGCATTGCAGCTGCTGGCCGACACCGATGCCCGCCAGCGTATGCGCCAGGCTGGCCTGGCCTTTACCGCCGCCCACCGTGGCGCCAGTGAGCGTATTGCCAGCCTGATCGCAGAAACACTGGGCTAAGCCCGCGCGGCGCGCTGTCGCAGGCAGGCTTTCACGCCGCGGCATGCGCGGCGATACCGTTTATCGGAGGTGGCATGCCGGATTACCCCTTAGCCGACCCCTTGCTGGACGGGGTCTATACCAGCCGCTTGCGCCTGGCTGCCCCGCAGCCGGGCGACGGCGCGGCATTGCAGGCCGCCATCGAGGCCAGCCTGCCGCTGCTGCGTTGTTTTCCCGACAGCCTGCCGTGGGCGCAGCCGCCACAGCACGCCGAGGCCTGCGAAGCCTGGTGTCGCAAGGTGGCGCTGGTGTGGCCGCAAGGGCAGGACAAGATTGCCCTGCTTTGGCTGGGGGGCGAGATAGTGGGCTGTTGCGAGTTGCACCTGCGCAGCGCGCAGTGCTGGGAGCTGGGTTTTTGGGGCCACCCGGACTGGCTGGGGCTGGGTTTGTATACCGAAGCCACCGACAGCATGTTATCGCTGGCGTTTGGCCCCTACGGCGCGCAGGAGGTGTACGCCTGTACCGCTGCGGCCAACCATGCCGCACGGCGCCTGTGCCAGCGCCTGGGCATGGTGGAGAGCTGGCAGGATGACAGCAGCTGCCACTACCGAATACGGCTGAATTAGCCCCTGTTAACACCGTGTCTGATGCGGCATTGTCGGCCGGCCTGCCGACACGCTGGAGCTGTTTGTGTACCGGCAGAGAAAAAACCCCGCCAGCAAGCTGACGGGGTTTTTGTAGGCTGCCTGGCCGTATCAGGCCGGGCGGTAGATCAGGCGGTTTTCAAACAGCACTTCCTGTTCGGCCAGCTGAAAGCTGCCACCTGGCGGTACCGCCCGTTCGTATACCAGGCGCTGGCCGTTGTTCATGATCCAGGCGTGAATGGGCTGGCCCATGAAGTTGCCCAGGATTTCTTCCGACTTCTGCATCATGGCGCTGTCTGCCAGCTGGGTACCACGCGGCGCGGCCGGCTCGGTGGTGTGGGCCTCCACCTCTTGTTGGGCCATGCGCCAGTCGCTTTGCTGGCGGAACGTCTGCACGTGTTTGCGCGCCCCCCACTGCAGCATCATGCGGTACAGGAATACCGGCAGGCCCACGGCGTGTACCTGCTTGTATTCGTCGATCACGCACTTCACCACAAAGCTGTGCTGGCAGTGCGGGCAGTGGCCGTCGGCCAGCACGAATACCTTGTCTTTCAGCAGCAGGGCCATGCCTTCCATTGCCGAGGCTTTCACCAGCTGCTTGCAGTGCGGGCAATGCTTGGCAAAACGGCTTACCGTAGTGCCATTGGGGTAGGTAATGGGAAAGAAACGGTCCAGGCGGTCGGGTTGGATCATGCTGTTACTCGTGGTATGCGGCGGTGAGGCAAACGCTGATTATACCCCCGCCACGCGCAAATGCTGGCCTAGTGTATGGCTGTCACCCGGGGCAATCTGGCGGCTGTCCGCCCCGGCATTAGCAGCTTCTACGCATACAAAGTGCTGCCAGCCATCGTCCGGCAGGTCGGCCAGCGCGGCAGCGCCTGCGGCCCACGGGGTCCACACCACGGTGCTGGCCGAGCCACTGGGCTTGATGCTGACCGTGCGCTGCCAGGCGGCATCGTGCAGTAGCGTGGCGGCACCGCTGGCGACCACGGCGTCGGTCGGGCCCTCAAAGCGCCACGGGCTGGCGGGCAGGGTGCCGTGGCTGTCGGTCAGCTTGTCGTGGAGTGGGGCGTTTTCCAGGCCGGCCAGGCTGATCTGGCGGATATCGCCCACGGCGATATAGCTGTGCAGCGCTGCGCTGACGGTGGCCACGGTTTTGCCGTGGTTACGCGTGGTCAGCGCCATATCCACGCTGTCGCCCAGTACCAGGCTCAGGCTGGACGACAGCTCGCCGTGGCGCGGGCCGTTCAGTTTCACGTGAAACCCCAGCTCGCTGCGGGCGATGGCGTTGACTGTCCACAGCGCGGTGCGTGCCACGCCGTGCTGCGGCTGGCCAGCGTCGCTGCCATGTTTGCCAAACCACGGCCAGCACAGCGGTACGCCGCCACGTATGGCCTTGCCCGGCTGCAGTAGCGCCGTAGGGGACAGGTAAAACAAAGGTTGGCCGCCGTGTGGGGTATAGCCCAGCAACTGGCCACCATACAGGCTGAGGGTGGCGGTAAAGGCGGGGTGGGTAAATGCCAGGCCGGGTACGCCAGGGGCCAGCTCGATGGCGCGTACGCCAGCGGGTAACAGATCGGGGTGTACGGGGTGACTCATGGCAATTCCATCTGCAAAGGTGGGCGTGGGCCAGGGCAGGCAGGAAGCACCGTGCCGCTGTGCATGCTTTGTCATGCAGCATTAAGCTAACTGCTGGCAAGCGCTTTGACCAGTGCCGCGTTACAATCGCGGCATGAGCACGCCCAAACCCGCCGCCAAACCCCATTTCCTGCGCATCCGCGATTACATCCTCGACGGCATCAAGCAGCGCACTTTTGCGCCCGGCGCCAAGATTCCGCCCGAGGTAGAGCTGGCGCGCCAGTTTGGCGTGTCGCGCATGACAGTGAACAAGGCCATCCGCGACCTGGCCGAAGCGGGTGTGCTGCTGCGTTACGCCGGCGACGGCACCTATGTGGCCGAGCGCAAGGCCGAGTCGCCGCTGCTGGACGTGAACAATATTGCCGAGGAAATCGCCCTGCGCGGCCACGCCTATCGCGCGCAGGTGCTGTTTGCCCGCGCCGAGCCGGCCAGCGAAGAAGTGGCCCTGCGCCTGGGCATGGCCGCCGGTGCGGCGGTGTTCCATTCGCTGATCGTGCATCACGAAGACGACAGCCCCATCCAGATCGAAGACCGCTACGTGAACCCGCAGTGGGCGCCCGACTACCCGGCGCAGGCCTTCGAGCAGGAAACCCCCAACGCCTACCTGATGCGCACCTGCCCGCTGACCGACGTGGAACACACGGTCGAGGCGGTGCTACCCGGCAGCGACGAACAGCAGCTGCTGGCGCTCGCGCTACCGGAGCCCTGCCTGCGCGTACTGCGCCGTACCTGGTCCGGCAAGCACCTGGTGAGCTTTGCCCGCCTGCTGCACCCCGGCAGCAAGTACAAGCTGCGCTCGCAGACGCGGGTACGCAAGTAGGCCTGGCCGGCGCGCTGAGTGCTGCCAGGTCTAGTGTTGCCATGTTTAGTGCTGCAAGGTCACCTTGCCGCTATGGCCGCCCGACATCAGCCGCTCAAACGCCTGGGCGTGGTCATCCAGCGAGAAATCCTGGTCCAGCACCGGGTGCAGGCCATGCTGGCTGATGGCCGCATTCATGCGCTCGAACTCCAGCCGGCTGCCCATATTGATGCGGCGCACCACGGCCCCGCTCATGAATAGCTGCATGAAATCCACCTGCGGCTGGCCGGGTGCCACAAAGCCCACCAGCGCGATTTCTCCCTCGTTGGCCACCGCCTGCAGTGACTGCGCCAGGGTGCCGGGGCCACCAATCTCCACAACGCGGTTTACCCCCACGCCGCCTGTGAGCTCGCGTGCGGCCAAGCCCCAGTCTGGCGTGCTGCGGTAATTGATCACGTGCGTGGCCCCCAGCTGGTGCAGCAGTGCGGCCTTGGCGTCGCCCGAGGTGGTGGCAATCACGCTGGCACCCAGCATGCGGGCAAACTGCAGCGCAAACAGGGCGACCCCGCCGGTGCCCTGGGTCAGCACCACATCGCCGGGGCCTACCGGGTAACCGCCATGCAGCGCGTTCCAGGCCGTGAGCGCGGCACAGGGCAGGGTAGCGCCTTCACGGTAACTCAGGTGTGCGGGCAGGCGTACCAGGTCTTCCGCGCGGACTGTCTTGTACTGGCACATCCAGCCATCCAGCTGGGTGCCGTATTGCCGGCTGGCACTGCTGGCCGGAAAGCTGCCGCCAAACCAGCCGGGGAAAAAGGTACTGCACACGCGGTCGCCAGTAACAAAGCGGCTCACTTCACTGCCGGTTTCCAGTACTTCTGCCGCGGCGTCGGTCAGCTGGATCAAGCCATCCTGTCGTGGCAGCGGGTACCAGCCCTGCAGCAGGGCCACATCACGGAAGTTCAGCGCGCTGGCGTGCACCCTCAGCAGCACTTCGTCGTGGCGCGGCGGGCGCGGCACGTCATCTTCGCGGGTAAACCGGCCATCCTGGCCACTGCCCAGCAAACGGTATGCAGTCATCTTGTGCTCCTTGGCAAATTGAGCCCCCACCTTAAGCCGGGCAGGCAATACAATGAATGACTATCTGGCCTGATTTCATCACCATTCGTCCCGAAAGTACGCCCTATGAGCCCGCTAGACCACCTGCTGGACAGCATGAAACTGCAAAGCGCGCTGTATGCGCACTTGCACGCCGGCGCCCCCTGGGGCATCCATTTTCATCACGATCACCACAGCCGTTTTGTGCTGCTGGCGCAAGGCAGTGCCTGGCTGTCCTCGCCAGCGCTGGGCGCGCCGGTGTGCCTGCAGGCCGGCGACAGCTTTCTGGTGCGTGAAGGGGTGCCATTCGTACTGCAGGATGCGCTGGACACCCCCTGCCAGCGCTGCAGCGAGCTGTTTGGCGAAGGCCATAAGCACAATGTGGTACTGGGCGGCAGCGGCGCGCAGTCGCTGGTGCTGGCCGGGCGTTTCGTGTTCGAGCAGCCGTCGGTGGCGCATCTGCTCGCCGAGCTGCCCGGCTTGATGCTGCTGCCACACGATGCAGAGCGCGCGCCACTGTTGGCCGCCACCTTGCAGCTGATGATGCTGGAAAGCCGCCAGCCGCGCCCCGGTGCCTGGCAGGTCATCAGCCGGCTGGCCGATGTGCTGTTCATCCAGGCGGTACGCCGCTACTGCGAAGACAGCCACCACCGCCCCGGCTGGCTGGCCGCGCTGTCGGACGCCCGCCTGTCCCCCCTGCTGCACGCCATCCAGCAAGCCCCAGCCAGGCGCTGGCTGCTGGCCGACATGGCCAGCCTGGCGGGCATGTCGCGCTCGCGTTTTGCCCTGTATTTTCGCCAGGTTGTCGGCGATAGCCCGGCCAGCTACCTGACGCGCTGGCGTATGTACCAGGCCGCCTGCCTGCTGCGCGACAGCCCGCTGCCGCTGGTACGCATTGCCGAGCAAACCGGCTACGACAGCGAAGTGGCGTTCAGCCGCGCCTTCAAGCGCACCACCGGCTACAGCCCCGGCCAGTATCGTCGACAGCAGGGCAGCGCCATGATGGCGTAAATGTATATACATTTATAAGGTACCCGCGAGCAGGCCATGTTCACGCATGACCTGCTGTTTTTTATGGGTTTTTTCCTGTTTATCTTACGCAGCATGCTGCGGTGCAGGATAAAACACTGCTTGACGATTGGCTGCATATGGTCTAAATGTATATACAATTAATCAGCCAAGCGGACCCAGCCATGCATCAGCCCTGCCACACCCTGTGGATCAACGCCCGACTCGCCACCTGCGATGCGGCCAACCCTGCGCCCTATGGTGCGCTGGAAGGCCACGCGCTGTGGCTGCAGGATGGTCGCATCCACGCCGTGCTGCCGCAGGCCGAGGCACTGCAGGCGTTTGCTGGCGCTGGCGAGGTAATCGACGCGCAAGGCCGCTGGATCACGCCGGGCTTTATCGATTGCCACACCCACCTGGTGTACGGCGGCAACCGCGCCGCGGAATGGGAAAAACGCCTAACCGGCGTGCCCTACCAGCAAATCGCAGCCGAAGGCGGCGGCATTATCTCCACCGTGCGCGCCACCCGCAGCCTGGACGAAGACGAGCTGGCGCTGGCCAGCCTGCCACGCCTGAAAGCGCTGATGAAAGAAGGCGTCACCACGGTAGAGATCAAGTCCGGTTACGGCCTGACACTGGCCGACGAGCTGAAACAGCTGCGCGCCGCCCGCCGCTTGGCTGCTGCGCTGCCGGTGGAAGTGGCCACCACGCTGCTGTCGGCGCACGCGCTGCCGCCGGAATACGCCGGCCAGGCCGACGCCTATATCGATTACGTGTGCCACACCATCGTGCCGGCTGCCGCCGCCGAAGGCCTGGCCGAAGCGGTGGACGTGTTTTGCGAAGGGGTGGGCTTTTCGCCTGCGCAAACCCGCCGCGTGTTCGACGCCGCCCGCGCCCACGGCCTGCAGCTGAAAGGCCACGTGGAGCAGCTGTCCAACCTGCACGGCGCCGCGCTGGTGGCCGAGTTTGGCGGCCTGTCGGCAGACCACATCGAATACCTGGACGACGCCGGCGTAGCCGCCATGGCGCAGGCCGGCACCGTGGCCGTGCTGCTGCCCGGTGCGTACTACTTTTTGCGCGAAACGCAAAAGCCGCCGGTGGACAAGCTGCGCGCCGCTGGCGTGGCCATGGCGGTGTCCACCGACCTGAACCCCGGCACCAGCCCGTTTGCCTCCATCCGCCTGGCCATGAACCAGGCCTGCGTGCTGTTCGGCCTGACGCCGGAAGAAGCCGTGCTGGGCACCACCCGCCACGCCGCGCAGGCGCTGGGCCGCGCGGCCAGCCATGGCAAGTTGGCCGCAGGCTACGTGGCCGACCTGTTGCTGTGGGATATCGAGCACCCGGCGGAAATCGTGTACGGCCTGGGCACCAACCCGCTGAAACAGCGCGTGTTCCGTGGCGTGGCGCAGCAGATTGATTGATCTGTCTGCCTTGAATACAGAAAACATTTTTAGCCACGGAATACACGGAAGACACAGAAAAAAGAAGCCGGCTTCAATGGCATAGGGTTTGGTTTTTTTCCGTGCTTTCTGTGTATTCCGTGGCAAAAAAGAAATGCAGTTTTTAAGTGCCGTGGCAAACCACCAGGCGTGCCTGATGACCGGCAAAAAGGATTTTCAAATGACGATAGACATGAGCATGTGGACCGGCCGCGTCGACGCCGCCGAAGGCGACGCCGCCCGTCGCTGGCACCAGGCCGTACAGCCGCTGGCCGCGGGTGCTGTGCCCGGCATTGCCATCCTCGGCTTTGCCTGCGACGAAGGCGTGCGCCGTAACCAGGGCCGTACCGGCGCGGTGGATGGCCCGCTGGCGCTGCGCCGTGCGCTGGCCAACCTGGCCTGGCACCCCACGCTGCCGCTGTACGACGCCGGCACCGTGCGCTGTGACGACGGCGACCTGGACGCCGCGCACGAAAGGTTGGCCGCAGCCGTTACCGCCATTGTGCAAGCCGGCCACCTGCCGCTGGTACTGGGTGGCGGCCACGAAACCGCCTACGGCCACTGGCTGGGCCTGGCCCGTGCCCACGCCGGCAAGCGCATCGGCATCGTCAATTTCGACGCCCATTTCGACCTGCGCCAGGCCGACACCGCCACCAGCGGCACGCCGTTTGCGCAGATCGCCGCCGCCTGCAGCACGCTGGGCCAGCCGTTCCGCTACCTGTGCCTGGGTGTGGCGGAAACCGCCAACACCCGTGCGCTGTTCGATACCGCAGCCCGGCTGGGCGCCGAATGGCGGCTGGATAGCGATATGGCCCCGTGGCAGCTGGCCGAAGCGCGCCAGCAGCTGGCCGAGTTTATCGACAGCGTAGACGCCGTGTACCTGACCATCGACCTGGACGTACTGCCCGCCGCGCAAATGCCGGCGGTGTCGGCACCGGCAGGTTATGGCGTGGATATCGCCGTGGTGGATGCGCTGGTGGCCAAGCTGGCCCGCAGCGGCAAGCTGATTGGCGCCGACCTGGTGGAATTCAACCCCGCTTTCGACCAGGACAGCCACGGCGCCAAAGCCGCCGCCCGCCTGGCCTGGGGCATTACCCGCCAGCTACGCCGTTGATTTGATTTTCAGCCACGAAAACAGTTAACAGCCATTGGCCACGAAAACCACGAAACAACACGAAACCTGATGAGAAAACCTTGTACGAATCCAAATCAGCGGCGGCTATTAAAAAAATTCCGTGCTTTTCGTGTGCTTTCGTGGCCAAAAAAAGCCTTTACCCTGCTTTCGCGGCCAACACAGATTTTTAGAGGAGAGACTCCCATGAACGACCCGCGTTTTGATGCTTCCCGTGTTATCCGCGCCCCGCACGGCAGCGACCTGCATTGCAAAAACTGGATCGCCGAAGCGGCCTTCCGCATGGTGCAAAACAACCTGGACCCGGACGTGGCGGAAAACCCGCAAGGTCTGGTGGTGTACGGCGGTATCGGCCGTGCGGCGCGTAACTGGGAGTGCTTAGACCAGATCCTGGCTTCGCTCAAAGAGCTGAACGAAGACGAAACCCTGCTGGTGCAGTCCGGCAAGCCGGTAGGCGTGTTCAAGACCCACGCCAACGCCCCGCGCGTGCTGATAGCCAA
>JAIXTB010000308.1 GCA_027484385.1 Neisseriaceae bacterium
AGCCAAACAGCACAAACAAACCCAGCAGCCCCAGGCCGCCTGCGATGACCAGAATAACGTGCATGTTTTCTCCTTAATTATCTGCGCCGGCTGGCCAGCTGAATACCGACAGGTTGGCCGCAATGTCCTTGCCGGCGTAGGGTGGGAATACGTCGATTTCGGCATCGCTGCGGCCAACGAGTATCCCCTTGCGGTTGGATAGCGCATCGAAGCCAGCCTGCCCGTAATACTTGCCCATGCCGGAGTAGCCCACGCCGCCAAAAGGCAGGCTGTCGATCCAGCAGTGCAGGTTGGTCTGGTTGATGCAGCCGCCGCCGAACGACAGGGTGGACAGAAAGCGTTCCACGGTAGGGGCGTGCTCGCTGAACAAATAGGCCGCCAGCGGCTTGGGCTTGCGCGCAATCCAGGCGAGGGCGCTGCCCAGGTCGTCGTACACCAGCACCGGCAGCACCGGGCCGAAGATTTCCTGCTGCATGGCCGGGTCGTCCCAGCTGGCGGGGTACAGCACCGTCGGCTCTACGTAGCGCGCCGCCACGTTGTAACGGCCGCCGTGCACCACCTTGTCTGGCTGGATGTAGCCGGCCACGCGTTCGGTATCGTGTTCGGAGATCATGCGGGCGAAGTCCGGGCTGTGCTGCGGGTCGCTGCCGTACATGCGCACGATGGCGGCTTTCAGCTCCGCGATGAAGGCGTCGGCCACGCTGCGCTGCACGCAGACATAGCCCGGCGCGATGCACCATTGGCCGGAGATGGCGTTGTGCCCCCAGGCAATGCGCTCGGCTGCGGCGGTAAGGTTGGCCGTTTCATCCACAATGGTGGGGTTCTGGCCGCCCAGCTCCAGAATCACCGGTGTCAGGTGCTCGGCGGCGGCGCGCATCACCACCTTGCCGACGCTGGCGCTACCGGTAAAGAAAATGAAGTCGAAGGGCAGGGCGAGCAGCGCGCCGATTTCTTCGCGCCCCCCAGTCACAATGCTCACCGCCTCCGGCGCAAAGTACTGTGGTATCAGCTGTGCCAGCAGGGCGGCCACGGTGGGCGTGGTGTTGGCCGGCTTCAGGATCACGGTATTGCCCGCTGCCAGCGCGGCGATGGCCGGGTCCAGCAGTAGCAGGATGGGGGCATTGAACGGGCCGATCACCAGGCAGCTGCCGTAGGGCTCTTTGTAGATCATTCCGCGGTGGCCGCTGGCCGCCAGCCCCGGCGGTATGGCCACCTGCTGGGGGGCCATCAGCGTGGCCAGGTGGCTGCGGTAGTAGTCGATCACCCCCAGTGGCACGCTGATTTCAAACTGTTGCTCGAACGGTGGCTTGTGAAAGTCCTGGTACAGCGCATCGCACAGCGCTGCCTGGTTGTCTTGCAGCAGGCGGGCCATGCGGTCCAGCTGATCCAGCCGCCAGGCAGCGCTTTTGCTGCCGCCGCTGGCAAAAAAGGCTTGCTGGGTGTCCAGCAGATCTTGGTACGGGTTCATGGCGGGCTCCAGCGTGTACCCGGCCACGGGGGCCGGGGAGGTGGATCACAAGCCCGGTTTGCAAGACAAACCGGGTTTGTTTTGTAAGCGGCAGCGGGTCTGGCCGTGCCGTGGCGCAGGGCTTATTTGGTGGTGTAGCCGCCGTTTGCCAGGATGGTCTGGCCGGTAATCCACCAGCCTTCGCTCACCAGCAGGCGTACCAGTGGCACGATGTCCTCCGGGGCGGTGAGCCCGGTTTTGGTGAATTTGGACAGATCGGCGGCATTCTGGTTGTAGTTGGCCGACTCGGCACTTTCCTGGCCGTAGAAGAACGGTGTTTCCATCGGGCCCGGTGCCACTGCGGTAACGGAGATGCCGCGCGGGCCAAACTCCTTGGAGGCTGCGCGGGTGAAGTGTTCCACCGGTGCTTTGGAGCCGGCGTAGATGGAATACAGCCCGGTGAAGGCGCCCAGCAGCGACGTAACAATGGTGCACAGCTTGCCACCGTCGTTCAGGTGTTTGCCTGCGCCCTGGATAAAGAAAAAAGCGGCTTTCGAGTTGATGGCGAAGATCTTGTCGTAATCGGCCTCGGTGATATCGGGTATCGGCTTTTTGATCACCATGCCGGTGGTGTTGATGGCGATATCCGGGCGGCCGACAGCGGCCACGACATCGGCAAAGAGTTTTTCTACTGCCGCTGCGGTAGTGAGGTCACCCTGCAAGGCGACGGCTTGCACCCCGGTGGACTGGATGGCGGCAACGGTAGCGTCCGCATCGGCTTTGGTGCCAGCGCTGTTGTAGTGGATGGCGATGGCTTTGGCGCCCTGAGCAGCCAAGTCTTTCGCAATCAGGCCACCCAGATTTTTGGCGCCGCCGGCGACGAGGGCTACTTTGCCACGAATACTATGTAGTTCAGACATGTGAGACTCCTGCTTACGCTGTGGTGAGAGTCCTCAGTGTTAATTAATTGCAATATCACAATAAACAAGTAGTATCGGATTTGTTTATCCGTAAATCGCAAACAATGGACCGCATCGATCAACTGCGCGTGTTTCTGCGTATCAAGGAAAGCGGTAGCTTTGCCCTGGCGGCACAGCAGCTTGCGCTGCCGCGCGCTACCGTCTCGCAGGCCTTGGGCCAGCTGGAAGCGCGGCTGGGCGTGCGGCTGTTTCACCGCACCACGCGCCAGGTTAGCCTGACGCAAGATGGCGAAGCCTTGGTCGAGCGTGCTGCGGCGCTGATTGCCGATATGGCGGAGCTGGAGCAGCAGTTTCGCCCGCAGGACGACCTGGTATCCGGCCGCCTGAGGGTGGATGTGCCCAGCCGCATCGCGCGGCGGCTGCTGGCGCCGGCACTGCCCGGCTTTCTGCTGCAGTACCCCAGGCTACAGGTGGAGCTGGGCAGCAGCGACCGCATGGTCGATCTGGTGCGCGAAGGGGTGGACTGCGCGCTACGGGTGGGTGGTGTGCAGAACGACAGTCTGGTGGCGCGCCCGCTGGGCTGCTTTGCCATGGTCAATTGTGCTAGCCCGGCCTATCTGGCCGCGCAGGGCTTGCCGCTGGATATGGCCGACATGGCCAGGCAGGTGATGGTGGGCTATGTATCGCGCAGCAGTGGCCGCCAGGCGCCGTGGTGCTGGCAGGAGGGCGAGGCCGAGCGCAGCATGCTGCTGCCGGTGCGCGCCAGCGCGGACAATGCAGAAACCTATATTGCCTGCGCGCTGGCGGGGCTGGGGCTGATACAGGTACCGCGCTACGATGTGGCGCACCATCTGGCCAGCGGCGCCTTGCAGGAAGTGTTGCCGCAGGCGCGCCCGGCGCCGTTGCCGGTGCACCTGGTTTATCCGCACCGCCGCCAGCTGTCGCGCCGCGTGCAGCTGTTTCATGGCTGGGTGCAGAGCGTGCTGCAGCAGCACACCGATGCCATGTGGCCCCTGGTACAGCCCTAGCGGGTAGTGATGCAACAAGGCCCCGCCATTGGCGGGGCCTTGTGCTTTGCCATGCGGCCAACCTTTACCGTATGGCCAGGTTGGCCGCAGCAGGTCGCTTACTGCACCACTGACTTCACTTTCCAGTCGTTGCCTTCCACTTGCGAGATGGTGACTGGCGCGTTTTTCAGGTTGCCGGCGGCGTCAAAGCTGAAATCGGCCGTGGCGCCTTTGTAGGCCGTTTTGGCGATCAGCGGCAGGAACTTGGCCGGCTCGGTGCTGTTGGCGCGCTTCATGGCGTCGGCCACGATCATCACGCCGTCGTAAAACTGCGGCCCCAGCAGGACCACATCCTGTTTGAAGCGCGCCTTGTAGCGGGTTTCAAAGTCCTTGCCGGCCGGGCGGCTGCCCAGCTCGCCACCGGCTACGGCCGAGTAGTGGCCCGCGGCGTCCGCACCGGCTAGCTGGATGAAGGTGGGCGTGTTCAGCATGTCACCGCCCATCAGGCGGGCATTGATGCCCAGGCGCTTCATCTGGCGCGCCATCGGGGCCGCCTGGGCGTCGGCGCCGCCGTAGAAGATCACGTCCGGGTTCTGCGCTTTCAGGGCAGTGAGGATGGCGGTGAAGTCGGTGGCTTTATCGTTGGTGTATTCGCGCTTGAACGGCTTTTTGCCCATGCCTGCTAGTGCCTTCACAAACTCGTCGGCAATGCCCTGGCCGTAGGCGGTGCGGTCGTCAATCACGGCGATGCGCTGCGCTTTGAGCTGCATCACCGCGTAGCGCCCCAGTGAGCCGCCGATCTGGCTGTCGCTGCCCACCAGGCGGAAGGTGGTCTTGTAGCCGCTGGTGGTGTAAGCCGGGTTGGTGGAGACCGACAGCTGCGGGATGCCGGCGTCCGAGTAAATGCGCGAGGCGGGGATGGACACACCGGAGTTGAAGTGGCCAATCACCGCCTTCACGCCAGCATCCATCAGGCGCTGTGCGACCTGGGTGCCCACGCGCGGGTCGGCTTGGTCGTCTTCGGAGACCAGCTCGAATTTCACTTTCTGGCCGGCCACGGTAATGGGCTTGGCGTTGAGGTCGTCGATGGCCATGCGGGTGGCGTTTTCGTTGTCCTTGCCGTAATGCGCCTGCGGGCCGGACATCGGCGAGGCAAAGCCGATTTTCACCACGGTGTCGGCAAATGCCGGAGACGACATGGCCAGGACTGCGCCGGCTACCCATACCGCCAGTTGTTGCTGCTTCATGTGTTTACTCCCATTCTCGTTGCAAGGTCCAGGTTGGCCGCAGTGCGGCCGTGATGCCCGGCGGGTGCCGGGCGGATAGTGCCGGTAAGACGGCGGTGACATTGCACGTGGTGTGCCTGCTGGCCGTTTGACCGGTTTTTTTATCAATCCCATGTAAAACAAGGTGTTGCCTGTGTTGTGGCTAGTGGCGCCTGCCGCGGGCTTGCACCAATTGCATACAAACTATTGTCAATAATCGCCCATGCCGGTGCGCGTGCTCAGAAACGGTTCAGCCGGTACGGCGCCATGTCGATGCCGCAAACCTGGCCGCCTATCTGCGCCGCCAGCAGCGCGCCGGTGGTGGCCGCCAGCGTCAGGCCCAGGTGGCCGTGGCCGGTGGCAAAGTACAGCCCGGCCACATCCGGCGCCGGGCCGATCACCGGCACGGTGTCGGGTACCGATGGCCGGTTGCCCATCCACACGCTCATGTCCCGGGTGCTGAAATCGCCCACGATGCGCCGTGCCTTGTCCAGCAGGATGTGGGCGCGCCGCCAGTCTGGCGCGGCATCGCGGTGGGCCAGCTCCACGGTGCCGGCCAGGCGCAGGCCGCCGTTGGCCATGGGCAGAATCACAAAGCTTTCGCTGGCGCACTGGATAAAGTGGTGCAGCGCCACGCCGGCATGCGGCAGGGTGACGTGGTAGCCGCGCTCGCTTTCCAGCGGCAGCCGGTAGCGGCCCTGGCGGGCGAAGCGGTCGCTCCACACGCCGCAGGCAATCACCACGGCATCGCCGTGCAGCGTGCCGTGGCTGGCGGTGTCTACCCCCTGGCACTGCCCGCCGCTGTGGCGCACCTGCAAGACTTCGTCCTGTACGAAACAGCCGCCATCACGCATGAAGGCATCAAACAGGCCGCGGCTGAAGGTGTATGGGTCGTCCACGTGCGACCAGGCGGGCACTTGCACGGCGTATTGCCATTCGGTGGCAATGCCGGGCGAGGCAGTCTCTAGCGCAGCGCGGTCCAGCGGCTGCCACTGCACGCCATGCGCGGCTTTGGCTTGCCAGGCTGGCAGGGCGGCGTGGAACTCGGCCTCGCTGCGGTACAGCGTCAGGTTGCCGTGCCGGCGCCACAGGTGTTGCAGGCCGGCGTGTTCTATCAGCGGCGCGTAGTCGTCGTTGACCCTGCCCAGCAGTGCGGCCAGTGCACGGGTAAGCTCGGCCACGCGGTGCGGCCGGCTGGCGGCCACAAAGCGCGCCAGCCACGGCGCCAGCGTGGGCAGGTAGCGCCAGCGCACTGCCAGTGGTCCCAGCGGGTCCAGCATCCAGCCGGGCACCTTGCGCAGTACGCCGGGTTCGGCCAGCGGAATCACGTCGCTTATTGCCAGCGCCCCGGCGTTGCCGTAGCTGGTTTCGCGTGCCGGTTCGCCGCGGTCCAGCAGGGTGACGCGGTGGCCGGCACGCTGCAGCTGCAGCGCGGTGGCGATGCCGACAATGCCGGCGCCAGCCACGAGGATGTGTTGCTGTGGTTTGACCATGTTCAGCCCACCACGAAGCCGTGTACGTACGGGTCGGCGTCGTCCAGCAGGATGCGGTTGTAGCCGGTGGTGATGGCCCAGCCGGCAATGCCGGGAATGATGGCCGGTATGCCCGCCACCTCGGTAACGGCTTCGATGGTGCCGGTGAACTGGCTGCCGATCAGGCTTTCGTGCACCAGTACGTCGCCCGGCTGCATCAGGCCGCGGCCAAAGCGTTGCGCCAGCCGCGCCGAGGTGCCGGTGCCGCACGGCGAGCGGTCCAGCGCGGCGGCACCGTACAGCACCGCGTTGGCCGCGTGCGAGCCGGGCTGCTTCGGTGCGCCGGTCCACTGTACGTGGCGCACGCCGCGGATGGTGGGGTCCAGTGGGTGCACGATGTCGTAGTGGGCGTTGATGTAGTCGCGCAGCTCGTTACCCATGGCCACCAGCTGGCCGGGTGTGTAGTCGGCCATGTCGCGGTAGTTTTCCTGCGCTTCCACGATGGGGTAGAAGTTGCCGCCGTAGGCGATGTCAACTTTCAGCCGGCCCAGTGCGGCGATCTCTACCGCTACATCACGCAGCAACAGGAAGGACGGCACGTTGGTCAGCTTGACCGACTGCACCTTGCGGCCAACTTGCGTGTACTCGGCCACTACCTTGCCGGCTGGCGTGTCCAGGTTCAGCACGCCCGGCGTGCGCGGCGTCACCAGCTGGTGTTCGATGGCCATGGTGACCACGCCGATAGTGCCGTGGCCGCACATGGGAAGGCAGCCGCTGGTTTCGATGTACAACACCGCCACGTCGCAGTCGTCACGGGTGGGCGGGTACAGAAAGGCACCGGACATCTGGGCGTGGCCGCGTGGCTCGAACATCAGGCCGGTGCGCATCCAGTCAAAGCGGGCCAGAAAGTCCTGGCGGCGCTCGGCCTGGGTGTTGCCGGCCAGTGCGGGTGCGCCGCGTGTGACCAGCCGTACCGGGTTGCCACAGGTGTGGCCGTCTATGCATTCAAACTCCGTCACTGCCATTGCCATGCTCCTTTGCTTGCGGTGTCTTCACTGTATGCAGTGGCAGTTTTGAATACAATAATGGATGCAATATTTGTTGAAATGCGACAGCCGCCATGGCAGCTTTTTACTACCAGATAGAACTGATAAACCGAACAAAAACAATAAGATAAGTTGGTGTTGTAAAAAATCACTGCTGCATTGCGGCAAGGTGTTGCAATAAAATAAACGCCATTTTGTATACAAAAAAGCTTGTTTTTTGGATGCAAAATTCCCTAGCATGAAATGGACCCGCAGCCACCGCGCTGCATCCACACCCTGCAAGGAGCACCCTGATGGCACACCTCTGGACTGGCGTTTTCCCCGCCGTTACCACCAAATTCCACGCCGACGAAAGCCTGGACCTGGCCGCTACCACCTATCACATCCAGTGGCAGCTGGACTGCGGTGCCGACGGCATTATTGTTTGCGGCTCGCTGGGCGAAGCGTCCACGCTGACCGCCGATGAAAAGATCACCATCCTGAAAGCCGCCAAGGAAGTGGCCGGCAGCAAACCGGTCTTGCTGACCGTGGCCGAAGACAGCACCCGTGCCGCCGCCGCGCTGGCGCAGGCCGCATACGCCGCCGGTGCCGACGGCATCATGCTGCTGCCGGCCATGCGTTATGTGTCCGACCCGCGCGAAACACTGAACCACTACCAGCGCGTGGCCGACGCCAGCCCGCTGCCGATCATGATCTACAACAACCCGGTGGCTTACGGCGTCAACATCACCCCCGAGATGTACGCGCAGATGGCCGCCGAGCCGAAGTTTGTGGCGATCAAGGAATCCAGCGGCGACATTCGCACGCTGACCAATGTGATCAATGCGGTGGGCGACCGCTTTGCCATCTTCAGCGGCGTGGACGACCTGGCGCTGGAAAGCCTGCTGATGGGTGCCGATGGCTGGGTAGCCGGCCTGGTGGTGGCGTTTCCGAAAGAAACGGTGGCCATTTACCGGCTGGCTCGCGCTGGCCGCGTGGAAGAAGCCCGCGCCATCTACCGCTGGTTTGCCCCGCTGCTGCACCTGGACGTCTCGATGAAGCTGGTACAGAACCTGAAGCTGGCCGAGGCCATGGTAGGGGTGGGTAGCGAGCACGTGCGCGCGCCGCGTCTGCCGCTGGCCGGTGCCGAGCGTGAGCAGGTGCAGGCCATCATTGCTGCCGGTATCGCCAGCCGCCCGGCGTTGCCCGCCCTGTAACCCCTGCTGCGGCCAACCTTGCTTGGCAGGTTGGCCGCAAGCAGATGGCAAGGGCGCGGTGACGCCCGGAGGAGTCAAGCCATGTTCTGCAACCTGATCGACGGGCAGTGGCGCGGCAGCGGCCATGCCATCGTCAACCGTAACCCTTCCGACCTGCACGACGTGGTGGGCGAGTATGCCGCGGCCAGTGCCGACGATATGCGCGACGCGGTAGCCGCGGCGCGGGCAGCGCTGCCCGGCTGGCGTGCCACCACGGTGCAGCAGCGTGCCGATATCCTGGATGCGGCCGGTAGTGAAATCCTGGCGCGCAAGCAAGAGCTGGGTACGCTGCTGGCGCGTGAAGAAGGCAAGACCCTGTCCGAGGCAGTGGGCGAGGTGGCCCGCGCCGGACAGATCTTCAAGTTTTTTGCCGGCGAGGCGCTGCGTGGCCAGGGCGAGTGGCTGGAGTCAGTGCGCCCCGGCGTGGAAGTCACCATCAGCCGCGAGCCGGTGGGCGTGGTGGGGCTGATTACGCCGTGGAACTTTCCGATTGCCATACCGGCGTGGAAAGCCGCCCCGGCGCTGGCCTTCGGCAATACCGTGGTGCTGAAACCGGCCGAGCTGGTGCCGGCCAGCAGCTGGGCGCTGGCGGACATCCTGCAGCGCGCGGGCTTGCCGGACGGCGTGTTCAACCTGGTGATGGGTAGCGGCCGCGTATTGGGCCCGGCCATGCTGGAGGCGGGTATCGATGCGCTGAGTTTTACCGGCTCGCAGGCCACCGGCCAGGCATTGGCCGCCAGCTGTGCGGCGCGTGGTATCAAGCTGCAGCTGGAAATGGGCGGCAAGAACCCCTTGCTGGTGGCCGACGATGCCAGGCTGGAGCAGGCGGTGGAATGTGCGATCAACGGGGCGTTCTATTCCACAGGCCAGCGCTGCACCGCCAGCAGCCGGCTGATTGTCTGCGCGGGCATTTACGATGCTTTTGTGGCCAGGCTGGCCGAGCGCACCGCTGGCTTGCGGGTAGGGCACGCGCTGGCGCCGGACACGCAGATCGGTCCGGTAGCCAGCGAGGCACAGCTGGCGGCTAACCTGCGCTACGTGGCGCAGGGGCAGGCCGAGGGGGCCACGCTGCTGTGCGGTGGCGACGCCTTGCAGTTAGCCACACCCGGCTACTATCAGCAGCCGGCGTTGTTTGCCGACTGCACGGCGCAGATGACCATCAGCCGCGAGGAAATCTTCGGCCCGGTAGCGGCCGTGCTGCGTGCCGACAGCTACGAGCATGCGCTGGCACTGGCCAACGACACGCCGTATGGCCTGGCCGCCGGCATTTGTACGCAGTCGCTGGCGCTGGCGACACATTTTCGCCGCCACGCCCAGGCGGGCATGGTGATGGTGAACCTGCCCACCGCCGGGGTGGACTATCACGTGCCGTTTGGCGGCTGCAAAGGCTCCAGCCAGGGGCCGCGTGAGCAGGGGCGCTACGCTGTGCAGTTTTACACCACGGTTAAAACCGCTTATCTCGGCCTGTAGGCACGCTGACACACTGTTGATTTGCTGTCGAACGTGCCTGGCCGGTAGCGCTGCCCCCCGCTGCGCTACCGGCAACAGGGTTTGCTCTGCCTTGTGCAGCTTGCCGCCCCCGCATGGGGGCGTTTTTTTTGCTGCTGTGTTAGGGTTGGGTCCTCTTTTACAGGTGATGCTTTATGAGTACACAGCAGGAGACAGGCAGCCAAAGCCTGGTGCAAGTGGCCACCGAGGCGATCCGCCAGCGCATTCTGGCCGGTGAATGGGCCGATGGCGGCCAACTACGGCAAGAGGCGCTGTCGCGCCAGCTGGGCATGAGCCGGGTGCCGATCCGCGAGGCGTTACGCCAGCTGGAAGCGGAAGGCCTGGTCACCATCAATGAAAACCGTGGCGCGGTGGTGGCGCAGCTATCGTTGCCCGAGATTGTCGAGCTGCTGCGCGTACGTGTGCTGCTGGAGTGCGATGTGCTGCTGGAGGCCATCCCGCGCCAGACCAGCGCGGATATCGCCGAAGCCGAAGCATTGCTGGGGCAGTTTGAAGTGGCGCTGCGTAACAAGGACATTGGCGCATGGGGTGTATTGAATGCCCAGTTCCACCTGGCGCTGTACCGTGCGGCCGGGCGCAGCCAGACGCAGGCCATCATCGAGCAGCTGCACAACCGTACCGACCGCTACACCCGCATGCAGATTCTGCTGACCGGCTTTAGTGACCGTGCCCATCACGAGCACAGCCAGCTGCTGGCGCTGTGCAAGCAAAAGGACGCGATTAGCGCGGCAGCCTTTTTGCGCCAGCACATCCTCCACGCCGAAGAGGCACTGGAAGCGTGGTACCGTGCGCATGAAGTGGCACCCAAGCCGCGCCGCGGGCGCAAACCGGCGGCTGGCTGAGATGTTTTGCGGGACAAACTGTTCTTGGTGCGCCGCATCATTTGCTGGCTTCTTTTATTGAAACCAACACGGCACGTCGCTAGTATCAAACTACGATATATAAATGGATACCGCCGGGAATCATGCCCGTTTACGAAGCCCTGAATGCACTCAGCACCCCGGTGTGGATTGTGTCGCCACTTACCGGAGAGGCGCTGTTTGCCAACCATGTCGCTCAAGCGCTGGCCGATGGCAGCAGTGTGAGTGCGCTGCGCCACGGCAGCCTGTCGGCCAGGCCGATGACGAGCCTGGCCGACTACACGCCAGCGGTGCTGGCCCGCGAACAGGTTGTGGAAATCTGGACCTTCCAGCGTCATGGCCTGGAAGTGCCTTTGCCCTGCCGGCTGACTTTGCTGAGCATGGGTGAGCACGCCGGGGCTATTCTGGTAGAGGCGCTGGCCTCGGGCGATGCCATGCTGCATGGCTGGCCACCTGCTGGTGCAGGCTTGGCCAGCCCGGCGCAGGACAGTGAAGTGCGCGGTTTCTACGAGCTGCTGTTTCGTACCAACTCGGCCCCCATGCTACTGATAGACCCGCAGGCTGATGGCCGCATCCTGGATGCCAACGAAGCTGCCACGCGCTTTTACGGCTACCCACGTGAGGTATTTGCCGGCAAGCATACCTGGGAAATCAATGTGGCCGGCCGCAGCATCCTGCCGGTGATGCACGCCGTAGCACAGCTGCCCGGCGGGCACCGGCCCCTGAATTTTGTGCACCGTCTGGCCGACGGCAGTCTGCGAAATGTACAGACGTACGCCGGCCCCATTGTGCTGGACGGCCGCCGGCTGATGCTGTGCGTGATTCACGACATCACCGAGCAAGAACAGCTAAAGCGCGAGCTGGAGCAAGCCGCCCTGCGTGACCCGCTCACCGGCCTGTGGAACCGCCGCCACATGATGGTACAGCTGGAGCAGGTACTGCTTGGCAGGCGCGCGGACGATACGGCTTTTTGCCTGATCTTGCTGGATGTCGACCATTTCAAGCTGGTCAATGACAGCTATGGCCACCAGGCGGGCGACCGCTTGCTGGTGGCATTGGCGCAGACGCTGGCCTCGCGCTTGCGCGAGCGTGACACCTTGTGCCGCTGGGGTGGTGAAGAGTTTTTGCTGCTGTTGCCGCTGACGCAGCAGGACAGTGCCCTGCAGCTGGCCAATACGCTTCGCCAGACGGTAGCGGCCATGCAGCATGAGGATTTGCCGGGCATCACTATCAGTCAGGGGCTTGTGCAGCACCAGCCGGGCGAGAGCCTGCATAACCTGGTGAGCCGCGTTGACACTGCGCTGTATCAAGCCAAACGCGCCGGGCGCAATGTTGTGGTGATGGGCTAGGGCTGCCTACCTGTCAGGGCGGCGGTTGAAAGCAAATTGACAGCTTGCCTCGTTACACTGCCAGCTGCTTCTCGGATTTGTTGCCTCTTTAGATTGTTTGGCTTGTTTGCCGTGCCCGCCCCTTGATGGGCGGGCTTTTTCTTGCCTGCTCAAGCGGCAGCATACTGCATGCTAAGTGGCCGGTGGCAGGTGGCAAAACGCCCGGGCAGCATGGCTGGCCGGGCGGGGTGTTGGCACTGGTTGGTCAGTGGCTGCGGCCAACAATGGCGGCGGTGGCGATCAGCTCTTCCAGCAAGGCCAGCGAGCTGCTGCCGGTCAGGCGGAACGGGTCCAGCTGCGGTTTTTCCGAGTAGCGCAGCAGCAGGCTGGGGTTCACCTTGGCCAGATTGACCTGGCCCATGGTCCAGCCGGCAAAACGGCGCTGGCTGATTTCTTCCAGCATCAGGATTTCCACATCGTGGTGGCGCGGGTCTTTGGCAATGCTGTTGTACAGCGCGCTGACTTCGGCGCGGCTGCCTTCCAGTACCTGCATGAAAATGTCGCCGCTGTAGCACAGGATGCCGGTAATGCCGCGGGCAGGGTTGTGGGCATGGGACTGGGTCAGGATGGTTTCCAGCAGCGCCGCAGTGTGTGGCTGGCTGCTGCGGCTGGCGTAGAGCAGGCGAACAAGCATGGTTTTCCTCAGGCTTTCTTGTTGGGCAGCAGGGACAGGAACTCGCGGCGCAGGTCCGGGTTGGTCAGGAAGACACCCCGCATCACGCTGTTGATCATCTTGGAATCCATGTCCTTGACGCCACGCCAGTGCATGCAGAAGTGGTCGGCTTCCATCACGATGGCCAGGCCGTCCGGGTTCATTTTGTCCATCAGCAGGTTGGCCAGCTGGATCACGGCTTCTTCCTGGATTTGCGGGCGGCTCATGATCCATTCGGCCAGGCGGGCGTACTTGGACAGGCCAATCAGGTTGCTGTGCTCGTTGGGCATCACGCCGATCCATACCCGGCCCATGATGGGGCAGAAATGGTGCGAGCAGGCGCTGCGCACGGTAATCGGGCCCACGATCATCAGCTCGTTCAGGCGCTCGGCATTGGGGAATTCGGTGACTGCTGGCTGGCTGGTATAGCGGCCCTTGAACACTTCATTCAGGTACATCTTGGCCACGCGGCGGGCGGTGTCCTGCGTGTTGTGGTCGCTTTCGGTGTCGATTACCAGGCTGTCCAGCACGTCTTTCATGCGGGACTGCACCTCGTCCAGCAGCTCGTCCATTTCACCGGGCTGGATGAACTCGGCAATATTGTCATTGGCGTGAAAGCGGCGTTTTGCGCCGCGGATACGCTCGCGAATACGCGCGGATACCGGTACGTAGGTCGGGGCGGTGTGCTGGGTGCTGTCTTGGCTCACGCGGTTATGCTCCTCATCGTGCGGGTAGCACGCTTGGGTTTCTATAGGGTAGGGCGCTTGGAAGATAGCTGTGCAGGCCGCGAAAGGCAACACCTTGCCAAGTAGGGGTTTGTGTACGGCAGGTGCCGCGACGGGGTGATGCCAGCCAGCAGCGCACCGTCAGGGTGCGCCAGCGTGGCGTTACGGCGGGCTCAGGTATTGCGGAACACGATATCGCACGACAGGTTGAGCTTTTGCATGCCGCGCAGTGTGGCCAGGTTGATGATCAGCGGGCTGCGTACATTGGCGCGCAGCTGGGCCAGCAGCGGGTTGGTTTCCTGGCTGTCCACTTCGCGGTAAACGATCAGCAGTACCATGGCGTCTTCCGGGCGCGCCAGCGCCAGGGTAGCGACTTCGTCGTCGCTCAGCAGCACTTCGTAGCGTATGCCCAGGCGGCTGGGGTCGGTCACGCTGAACAGCACGTCCGGGTTGTCCAGCGATTGCAGCCAGAAGACACGTGGGCTATTGCGTTCTGCGTCGTGAAACAGCTTGAAACGGGTGCAGTTTTCAAATGCCGCCAGGCCATGCGCAAAAGTGATGATGGTGTTTTCGTCGACGTCTACTTCGCCCAGCAGGCTGGAATTGAACAGCATGGCGTGCTCCTTGTGTGGTCAGGCTTTCATTATGCACAAGGCGTGCGGCCCGGCCACTGACTTTTGTCAGCTTTCTGTCGGCAGGGGTGGCAGGTACAATGCCGCCCCATGACCGATGCCCTTTCCCTGTACCCGGCAATAGAAGCCGCGCTGATGTGCGACTGTATCGTGGCCAAGCCCGCGCAGGCGCAAGCCTTGTACCGGCAGTGGCTGGCGGGCGGCTATGTGCGTGCCGGTGGCCCGCTGTACCCGGTGCCCGCGCCTGGCCGGCCGGCGCGTCCGCCGCTGGTGGCGGCTACCGAAGTGCCGCGGCGTGGCCTGGGTAATGCAGAGGGGCGGGCAGCACTGCTGCACGCCATTGCGCATATCGAGTTCAATGCTATCAACCTGGCGCTGGACGCGGCCTGGCGCTTTCGTGACCTGCCGGATGCCTTCGTGGAAGACTGGCTGCGCGTGGCGGCAGAAGAGGCGCAGCACTTTTTGCTGCTACAGCAAAGGTTGGCCGCATTGGGCTATGCCTACGGTGATTTCCCAGCCCACAACACCCTGTGGGACATGGCGGTGCAAACCGGCCACGATGTGCTGACGCGCATGGCGCTGGTGCCCAGGGTGATGGAGGCGCGGGGGCTGGATGCCGTGCCGCCGATACAGCGCCGTCTGGCCATTATTGGTGACCACGACAGTGCAGCGGTACTGGCCACCATCCTGCAGGACGAGGTAGGCCACGTGCGCATCGGCAACTACTGGTTTACCACGCTGTGCGACGCCCGCGGGCTGGACCCGCTGGAAACTTTTCGCAGCCTGCTGGGCCAGTACCATGTGGCGCTGCTGCGCGGCGAGATGAACCGCCCGGCCCGGCTGGCGGCCGGTTTTACCGAATTCGAACTAAGCATGCTGGAAGACTTTAGCGTTACCCGGCAGCGTACTGGTACACGGAGCAAGCATGAACAAGCTGTTTGATACCCTGCGGCACAACCGCCGTCTGGCCATGGTGGTAACCCTGGCGGGCACCCTGCTGTTTACCCTGGCGTCTGCCGCGCGCGCCGCGGCGGGCGGCAATGGCTGGGAGGCTGCGCTGGCTGCATTACTCATGCTGCTTGGCGTCGTGGGCCAGTTCATGGGCATACTGGCGCTGATGAAAAAACCCCGTCGCTAAAAGGGTGTTGAAAAACAGGGCTTTATGTCGCCATTGTGACCGTTTGCTACCTTGACGCTGGATAGGGGCACGCGCATAATCGCGCCGCAACAAACCCTTAACCAGACAAGGCTCCTACCCGGAGCCTTTTGTATTGTCTTGTATCCGGAGACACCCATGGATTTTCAGGCATTTTTGCGCGAGCTGGAAAGCCACGCGCTGCCTGCCGCCGAGTTTAACCACCGCGCGCACCTGCAGGCGGCGTGGGCTTACCGCAGCCGCTACCCGGCACGCGAAGCCGCCGCCCGTTGCGCGCATACGCTGTCGCGCTACGCCATGGCTCACGGCGCGGCAGAAAAGTACCATCACACGCTGACCATGGCCCTGCTGGCCATCATGTACAGCCGCCTGGACGCCGCGCCCGCCCAGCAGGCCAGCTGGGACGACTTTGTGGCGGCCAACCCCGACTTACTCGGTGGTACCCGGGCGCTGGTAGCGCAGCATTATTCCGAACAAAAACTGCAGGAACATGACGCCCGCCGCGGCTTTGTCGCGCCCGATCGCGCGCCGCTGCCCATGTCCTGCCTGTTGCACTGAGACGCGAGAAGATCAATGAAATCACCCGAACTGCTCCTGCCCGCCGGTACGCTGGACAAAATGCGCGCCGCCTACGACTTTGGTGCCGACGCCGTGTACGCCGGCCAGCCGCGCTACAGCCTGCGCGCGCGCAATAACGACTTCAAGCTGGAAGAGCTGCGCATCGGCATAGAAGAAGCCCACGCCCGCGGCAAAAAGCTGTTTGTGGCCAGCAACATCCTGCCGCACAACAGCAAGATCAAGACCTATATGGCCGACATGGAGCCGGTGATCGAGATGAAGCCGGACGCGCTGATCATGGCCGACCCCGGCCTGATCATGATGGTGCGCGAACGTTGGCCGCATGTGCCCATCCACCTGTCTGTGCAGGCCAACACCACCAACTACATGGGCGTGAAGTTCTGGCAGAAGATGGGTGTGGAGCGCATTATCCTGTCGCGCGAGCTGAGCCTGGACGAAATCGCCGAAATCCGTCAGGAATGCCCGGACATGGAGCTGGAAGTGTTCGTGCACGGCGCGCTGTGCATTGCCTACTCCGGCCGCTGCCTGTTGTCCGGCTACTTCAACCACCGCGACCCGAACCAGGGCACCTGTACCAACGCCTGCCGCTGGGACTACAAAGTGCACGACACCCAGGGCGACGACGCCGGTGACGTGAAGCCGCAAAAGATCGACTTCGACTTTGGCAAAGCGCTGGAAGAAGCCAACCAGAGCTTCTCGTCCTGCGGCAGCCAACAGCGCCACCCGCTGGCCGACAAGACTTACCTGATCGAAGAAGCCAACCGCCCCGGCGAGCTGATGCCCATCATCGAAGACGAGCACGGCACCTACATCATGAACTCCAAAGACCTGCGCGCCGTCGAGCAGGTGGAGAAGCTGGTGAAAATCGGCGTGGACTCGCTGAAGATCGAAGGCCGCACCAAGAGCCTGTACTACGTGGCGCGTACCGCCCAGACCTACCGCCGCGCCATCGACGACGCTGTGGCCGGCCGCCCGTTTGACTACAGCCTGCTGGCCGAGCTGGAAGGCCTGGCCAACCGTGGCTACACCCCGGGCTTCCTGGAGCGCCACCAGACGCAAGAGCACCAGAACTACCTGTCCGGTCATTCCATCGCCAAACAAAGCCAGTACGTGGGCGACGTGATGGAAGTAGACGCCGACGGCTGGGCGCTGATCGACGTGAAAAACCGCTTTGCCGTAGGCGACCGCGTGGAAATCATCCACCCTAGCGGCAACCGCACCGTAGAGCTCACCGAAATGACCCGCAACGGCGAAGCCACCAGCGTGGCACCGGGTAATGGCGTGAAGGTGAAGATTCCGGGCATGGCCGGTATGGAAAAAGCGCTGCTGGCACGCCTGCTGTAAGTTGCCACCGCGCAAGTTGTATCGAAAGGCCGCCCACAGAGGCGGCCTTTTGTCATAATGCGTTTTTTTGCGCAGGAAGCAGGCATGAAGCACGGTATCGCCGCGGCGCTGGCCGCCCTGACGTTGGCCGCATGCGGTGGCGAAGCGCCGCCGCCAGGCAGCCCGCCCCACCATACTGCCGATGGTTACCGCAACCTGTACCCCTTCCACCAGCCGGGGCTGGGCGACATCCTGCGCTGGCGCTGGGAAGAGTGGACCGGCCCCGAGGTGGTGCAACGCCCGGCGCGTATCCCGCGCGTACAGCCGGACCTGGCCTGGCTGGCGGCCAACCGCAGCACGCCCAGCTACACCTGGCTGGGCCACGCCAGCGGTCTGCTGCAGCTGGGCGGCCAGAACGTGCTGATCGACCCGATTTTTTCCGAGCGCGTGTCACCCGTGCAGTGGCTGGGCCCGCGCCGCTATCTGCCGGTGCCGGCCACGCTGGCGCAGCTGCCGCGTATCGATGTGGTGCTGATCTCGCACAGCCACTTCGACCACCTCGACCGCGACAGAATCGACGCCTTGCTGATGCAGCCCGGCGGCCAGCCGCAGTTTGTGGTGCCGCTGGGTATCGACGCCTGGCTGCGCGAGCGTGGTGCCACCCGCATCACCGCGCTGGACTGGTGGCAAAGCGCCGACGTGGGCGGCCTGCAGTACACCGCTACGCCGGCGCAGCATTGGAGTAAGCGCAGCCTGAGCGACACCAACGAAACGTTGTGGGCCGGCTGGGCGGTAAAGGGGCAGGGCAAGACGGTGTGGTACTCGGGCGATACCGGCTATGTGCAGCCGCTGTTTGCCGATATCGGCCGCCGTCTGGGTACCATCGACCTGGCGCTGTTGCCGGTGGGCGCCTACCTGCCGCGCTGGTTCATGGCCTCGCAGCATGTGGACCCGCTGCAAGCCGTGCAGCTATTCCGCGATGTGAAGGCGCGCCAGGCGGTAGGCATCCATTGGGGCGTGTTTGCCCTGGCCAGCGAGGCGGTGGATGCGCCGCTGGACGACCTGCCCGCCGCACGCCGCCAGCTGGGGGTGAGCGAGCAGGCCTTCCGCCTGTTGCCGCTGGGCGGTACGCTGCGCCTGCCATAAAGTGCGCGAGGCTTGCGGCAAAGGTTGGCCGCAGGGCGCTTTGGTCGTAAAATTGCTGCATTGCATTCGAGCCGGGCGCTTTGTCGCCCGGCCTTTGATTTTATAAAGGCCCACCATGACCATTCAGCAACTGATCAGCGACCGTGTTGCCGCTGCCCTGGCCGCCGCCGGCGCGCCCGACGCCCCAGCCGTTGTGCAACCTGCCTCCAAACCGGAATTCGGTGACTATCAGGCCAACGGCGTGATGGGTGCCGCCAAGGCGCTGAAGACCAACCCGCGCGCGCTGGCCGAGCAGGTCATTGCCCTGCTGGACTTGCAAGGCATCGCCAGCAAGGTGGAAATCGCCGGCCCTGGCTTCATCAACATCCACCTCGACCCGGCCTTTATTGCTGGCCGTGTGGAAAAAGCGCTGGCCGACGACAGCCTGGGCATTGCCAAGGTTGCACCGCGCCGCGTGATGGTGGAGTACTCGTCGGTGAACCTGGCCAAAGAGATGCATATTGGCCACCTGCGCGGCGGCATTATCGGCGACGCCCTGGTGCGCGTGAACAGCTTTATCGGCCACGACGTGATCCGTCAGAACCACGTGGGCGACTGGGGTACCCAGTTCGGCATGCTGGTGGCCTACATGGTGGAAACCCAGAAGGCGGGCGATGCTGCGGTCGAGCTGAAAGACCTGGACACCTTCTACAAGCAGTCCAAAAAGCGCTTTGACGAAGACGAAGCCTTTGCCGACCTAGCCCGCGACTACGTGGTGAAGCTGCAGTCTGGCGATGCCGAGGTGCTGGCGCTGTGGCAGCAGTTCGTCAAGCTGTCGCTGACCCACTGCAATGCCATTTACCAGAAGCTGGGCCTGCTGCTGGACGACGGCGACGTGCGTGGCGAAAGCTTCTACAACGCCGACCTGCCGGTACTGGTGAACGAGCTGCGCGAAAAAGGCCTGCTCACCGAAGACCAGGGCGCGCAAGTGGTGTTTCTGGACGAGTTCAAAAACAAGGAAGGCGAGCCGGCGGCCTTTATCGTGCAAAAACAGGGCGGCGGTTACCTGTACGCTACTACCGACCTGGGTGCCATCCGCTTCCGTATCGGCACGCTGAAACTGGACCGCGCGCTGTACGTGGTGGACTCGCGCCAGAGCCTGCACTTCCAGCAGCTGTTTACCACCGCGCGCAAGGCCGGCTGGCTGCCGCAAGGCGCCGATTTCGAGCACGTCGGCCACGGCACCATCATGGGCCCGGATGGCAAGCCGCTGAAAACCCGCTCCGGCGAGAACATCAAGCTGGTCGAGCTGCTGGACGAAGCCATCGAGCGTGCCTACCAGCTGGTGAGCAGCAAGAACGCCGAGCTGCCGGAAGCCGAGCGCCGCAACATTGCCCAAGCAGTCGGCATTGGCGCACTGAAGTACGCCGACCTGAGCAAGAGCCGCAACACCGACTACATCTTCGACTGGGACGCGATGCTGAGCTTCGAAGGCAATACCGCGCCTTATCTGCAATACGCCTATACCCGTGTACAGAGCGTGCTGCGCAAGGCGGAAGACTTCAACCCTGCGGCCAACATCGTGATTGCCGAAGCGGCCGAGAAGCAGCTGGCGGTGGCGCTGACGCAGTTCGAGGATGTGGTGTTTGCCGTGGCTGAAGGCAGCCAGCCGCACCATCTGTGTAGCTACTTGTACAACGTGGCCACGCTGTTCTCGCGCTTCTACGAAGCCTGCCCGATCCTGAAGAGCGAGGGCGAGGTGCGCCAGAGCCGCCTGCAGTTGGCCGCAGCTACCGCCAAAACGCTGAAAGCCGGCCTGGGCCTGTTGGGTATTGCCGTGCTGGAAACCATGTAAGCCAGCCTGCTACCAAAGCAAAACCCGCCGTGAGGCGGGTTTTTTCATGGCTTGGCGGCCAGTGTGCCGCTGGCGTCGCCGGGGGGGGCAGCGGGCGGGCTAGCGGGTGGCACCAGGGCAGGGTCGTGGCTGTACAACGAGACCTGCTCGACAGGGGGCTCCAGCGGTAGCCAGCGCAGGTGGATGGCCAGGTAGCTGCCATCCTGCAACATGCTTTCCAGTGCTTGCTGCCAGCGGCGGATGGTGTCTGGCGCCGTGCCACGGGAAAAGCTCAGGTACAAGGGCAGGCTGCTGAGGGTGGCCACCGGGGCAATGGCCTGCGACGGCGTATTGGCAAAACGCAGCTGGGTGGCCACCGCTGTGTTGGCTTCTACCCACAGACGCACACGGTTGCCCAGCAGCAGCCGCAGGCCTTGCTCGCTGTCCCGTGTGCGGGTGGGGCGAAAGCCGGCCTCCAGTGCGGCTGCCTCGGCGATGCTGTCTTGCGCGGCCACACTGGGTTCGCGCGCCAGCTGGGCGGTGGGCAAGCTGGCCAGCGCTGCGGCGTTGTGTTGCAGGCTGTAGGCGGTAACGCTGGCCACCATGATGGGCCCGAGCTGGGTGAAATCACGGCGGTTGTCGTCGGTATCGCCCAGGGTAAACATCATGTGGTCTGGCTGGCTGCGCAGCAGTGCATGGGCTTGGTCCCAGGGTTTGAGCTGTATCGGCGCGCTATCGCCGGTGCGTTGCTGCAGCTGCTGCACGATGTCTACCGCCATGCCGGCTGGCTGTTCTACGGCGTTCAGATAGACAAAGGGTGGCCATTCTTCGGCCAGGATAGTCAGCGGCGCAGCCTGGCCAAGTGGGGGCAGCAATAAGGTGAGCAGGAAGAGGGCACGCAGGAGCATTTCGGGTATGACGCATGGCTGGTTGGACGACATCATAGCATCCATTGTCTGACAATATCAGCGCTGTATGCCCAGCCGTTCAACCTGTAGCGGCACCGGGTCTTGCGGGAACCAGTGCTGGTGGATGGCGGCAAAGCTGCCATCTTGCTTGATGTCTGCCAGGGCTTTTTCCCAGCGCAGGATGGTATCGCGCGGCACATTGGCTGAAAACGCCAGGTACAGGCTCAGCCGGTCCAGCGTGGCGACGCGCTCTACGGTAGCCAACGGCAGGCCCTGTTCGCGTAATACATTGCCCACTACCACATTGCCCTCTACCCACAGTTTCACGCGCCCGGCGGCCAGCATGCGCGCCGAGTGTGCCGGGTCGGTCGTCGGGAAAACATTAAACCCCCGGCTGTGGGCGGTGCTTTCAAAAATGCTGCCACGGTAGGCGGCGGTGGATAGCTTCTGCATGGCAACAGGGCTGAGCTTGCGGATTTCTGCCGCGTGTTGGCGCAGGGCAAAGACATCGGTACTGGAGACCAGAATGGGGCCTAGCAGTGTCATCAGCCGTTCGCGCTCGGCACTGCGGCCAACGGTAAACAGCATCACGTCTTTTTCGTTCAGCAAGCTGTTGTAGGCGCGAGCCCAAGGCTGCACCTGGATGGGCGTGGTGTCCCTTAAACGCTCTTGCAGTAACTTGACCACTTCCACGGCCATGCCATCGGGCTGGCCTTTGCTGTTGGCAAAGCTCACGGGTGGCCAGTCTTCGGTCAGCAAGGATAGCGCGGCCGCGGGCACGCTGGTGGCCAGCAGTGTTGCCAGCAGTAACAGGCGATATTTCATGGATTATCCACGTGCCAGAGTGTTGACTTTAATATGGCACAGTTACAAGTTGGCCGCACGGTACATTGTTACCGTGCGGCCAACTTGTAAGACAGATGACCAAACCCGTTTGCTTTGCAAACGGGTTTGGTCTTGTAAACAATCAGGCTGCGGTTGCCATGGTGTGGCTGGCGTGGCCAGGCTGTGCCGGGTCCGGTATGCATGTGGCAGATGCTCGGTTTGCAGCCTGCCAAGTTGGCCGCACGGTACATGGTAACCGTGCGGCCAACTTGCTTTTGCCGCCATGCGGGCGGCTTGGGCAGCGCCTTACAGTGTGCGGGTGGCGTGCTGTAGCCAGGCCAGCGCGTCGCCGCTGACTAGTGGGCTGATGCGGGCATAGACCTCGGCGTGGTAGGCGTTGAGCCAGGCTAGCTCGGCCGGGGTCAACAGCGCGGGCAGGATGCAGCGCGTGTCGATGGGGCACAGTGTCAGGGTTTCAAAGCGCAGGAAGTCCCCAAATTCGCTGCTGCCGGCGTCCACGTTCAGCAGCAGGTTTTCGATGCGTACACCCCAGCGGCCCGGGCGATAGATGCCCGGCTCGTTGGAGGTAATCATGCCGGCTTCCATGGCCATGTGCGGCTCGGGGATAGCACGCGAAATGCTTTGCGGGCCTTCGTGCACGTTCAGGAAGTAGCCCACGCCGTGGCCTACGCCGTGGCCAAAGTCGATGTTGGCCTGCCAGATTGGCGCGCGCGCCAGCGCGTCCAGCATGGGCGATAGCGTGCCCTGCGGGAAGTGCGCCAGGCTGAGCTGGATCATGCCTTTCAGTACCAGGGTGAAGTCGTGCTTCTGCGCTTCACTGGGTGTGCCTACCGCTACCACACGGGTGATGTCGGTGGTGCCGCCGTGGTACTGGCCGCCGCTGTCGATCAGCAGCAGGCCATCGCCGCTAATCTCGCTGTGGCTTTCTTCGGTGGCGCGGTAGTGTGGCAGCGCACCGTTGGAGTTGAAGCCGGCGATGGTGGCAAAGCTGGGGCAGACAAAGCCGGGGCGGCGGGCGCGGGCGGCGGTGATCTGCTCGTCGATGGTGAGCTCGGTAATGCGGCTGCGGCCAACGTTGGCCTCGAACCAGGCAAAGAACTCGGCCAGTGCCGCGCCGTCTTGCGCCATGGCCTCACGCACGAACGCCGCTTCTTCCGCCGTTTTGCGCGATTTCAGCAGGGTGGACGGGTTGATGGCTTCGACTACCTGTACCCCGTCTGCTACCGCCTGGCGCAGGCCCAGGGTGAT
>JAIXTB010000122.1 GCA_027484385.1 Neisseriaceae bacterium
AATGTAACCGGCGACCTTCTGCTGGTGCACGCGGGTCACCAGCGGGCCCATTTCAGCGGCGGCGTCGTTGCCCACGCCGATTTTCAGCTGGCGGGCACGTGCGGCCAACTTCTCTACCAGCGCATCAGCAATGTCGCCAACCGCCAGCGCCACCGAAATCGCCATGCAGCGTTCGCCGGCCGAACCGTAAGCAGCGCCAATCAGCGCTTCTACCGTACCGTCGAGATCGGCGTCCGGCATCACCACCATGTGGTTTTTAGCGCCGCCCAGTGCCTGCACGCGCTTGCCGTGGCGGGCACCGGTTTCGTAGATGTATTGGGCGATCGGCGTGGAGCCGACAAAGCTGATGGCCTGCACATCAGGGTGGGTCAGCAGGCCATCTACCGCCTGTTTGTCACCGTGCAGTACGTTGAACACGCCGTCGGGCAGGCCGGCTTGTTTGAGCAGCTCGGCCAGGAACATGGCGGCGGACGGGTCACGCTCGGACGGTTTCAGAATAAAGGTGTTACCGCAGGCCAGCGCCACCGGGATCATCCACAGCGGCACCATGGCCGGGAAGTTGAACGGGGTGATACCGGCCACCACGCCCAGCGGCTGGCGCAGGCTGTGGCTGTCGATACCGCTGCCGACTTGCTCGGTAAACTCGCCTTTCAGCAGCTGCGGAATACCGCAGGCAAACTCCACCACCTCCAGGCCACGGGTGACTTCGCCCATGGCGTCCGACACCACCTTGCCGTGCTCCTGCGAAATGATCTCGGCAAGCTTTTGCGCATTGTCTTCCAGCAGGGCTTTGAACTTGAACATGACGCGGGCGCGTTTCAGCGGCGAGGTCTCGGCCCAAGCCGGGAAAGCGCGGCGGGCAGCGGCTACGGCAGCCTGGATGTCGTCATCGTTAGCTAGCGGTACGCGGGCAATGACTTCGCCCAGCGCCGGGTTATACACGTCGGCAAAGCGGCTGCCCTGGCCTGCATGCAGCTCGCCAGCAATCAGGTGTGGAATGGTTTTCATGGTGTCAGCTTTATCTAATGTCAGTATCAGGCCGCTGCGGCCAACGTTGGCCGCAGCGCCAGTAGGGTCAGTCGGCTTCGTGAATGGCTTCGCCAATGGTGGCAAACAGGCGGTCGATCTCGGCTTCGCTGATGATCAGCGGTGGCGACACAGCGATGATGTCGCCGGTAAAGCGCACCAGTACGCCTTTTTCCCAGCATTTCAGGAACACATCCATGCCACGTGCACCTGGTGCACCCGGCCGGCTGTCCAGCTCGATACCGGCCACCAGGCCCAGGTTGCGAATGTCCTTGATATGGCGGGTGCCGCGCAGAGCGTGGGCTTTTTCTTCAAAGCGCGGGGCCAGGTTGGCCGCACGCTGGAACAGGCCTTCATCGCGGTACAGGTCCAGCGTGGCCACCGAGGCGGCGCAGGCCAGCGGGTGGGCCGAATAGGTATAGCCATGCGGGAACTCGATAGCACGGTCGGCGGCTGCGGCCATGAAAGCGTCGTGGATGGCGGGTTTGACGATCAGCGCGCCCATCGGCACCACACCGTTGGACAGGCCTTTGGCGCAGGTGATGATGTCCGGCAACACGTCGAACTTATTGGCGGCCCAGTCGGCGCCCAGGCGGCCAAAGCCGGTGATGACTTCATCAAAAATCAGCAAGATGCCGTATTTGTCGCAAATCCCGCGCAGGCGTTTCAGGTAGCCTTTGGGCGGAATCAGCACCCCGGTGGAGCCGGCCATCGGCTCCACGATGACTGCCGCAATGGTGGACGGGTCGTGCAGCGTGGTGATGCGTGCTTCCAGCTCGTCGGCGAACTCGGCGCCGAACTCCGGCTCGCCGCGGGTAAAGGCATTACGCGCCAGGTCGTGCGTGGAGCGAATGTGGTCGGTAGCCGGCAGCGCCACGGGGAACAGCTTGCGGTTGCCGGCAATGCCGCCTACCGAAATACCGCCAAAGTTCACGCCGTGGTAGCCGCGCTCGCGGCCCACCAGCTTCACGCGGCCAGCGTCGCCACGCACACGGTGATAGGCAATGGCCATTTTCAAGGCGGTGTCGGCTGCCTCGGAACCTGAGTTCACAAAGAACACTTTATTCAGCCCGGCCGGTGCCATCTCGGCCAGCTTCTCTGCGGCTTCGAATGCCTTGGGGTGGCCCATCTGGAAAGGCGGCGCGTAGTCCAGCGTGGCAGCCTGGCGCTGAATGGCCTCCACAATCGGTTTGCGATTGTGGCCGGCATTCACGCACCACAAGCCGGCGCAGCCATCCAGAATGCTGCGGCCAGCGTCGTCCTGGTAGTACATGCCGTCTGCGCTGACCAGCATGCGCGGGCTGGCCTTAAAGTGGCGGTTTGCCGTAAACGGCATCCAGAAAGCGTCCATTGCTTGGGGGTTCATTGCGGTGTCTCCTCTGCCTGATTGCAGCACTGATGGCATAAATGTAGGTGCCAAACCAGTACAGTTACAGGTACAGTTAGCGCACAAACACACCAAACCGTACTGGTAAAAAAATAGGTACAGTCATGAACCGCTATCAAAGCTACCTGGACCCCAGCCAACGCACCAAGGTAGAACAGCTGGTGCGCGGCATCCAGCAGGCCATTCGCGAGGGCCGCCTGACACCGGGCAGCAAGCTGCCGTCCATACGTGCATTTGCCAAAGAGATTGGTGCCAGCCCGTTCACGGTAAGCGAGGCCTACGACAGACTGGTGCAGGAAGGCTGGCTGGCCGCCAGGGCGGGCTCCGGCTTTTATGCACAACGTAAACAACAGCAGAGCAGCGGCCAGGCGGTGCGCAAACAGCTCAGCGATTTGCCGCTGGATAGTGACTGGCTGCTCAGCGGTATCTATCAGGGAGAACAGCAGGGCATTCTGGCGGGGTGCGGCTGGCTACCCGCAAGCTGGTACGATGATCAGGCCCAGGTGCGCGCCCTGCGCAAGATCGCCCGCGAGCAGATAACAGAAATGAACTACGGCCACCCGCAGGGCTTGTTGTTACTGCGTGAGTTTCTGGCTGATAAACTCAGCCAGCAAGGCATGAGCTGCCATGCAGAAGAGATCCTGCTGACCCAGGGTGCCACGCACGCACTGGACATCGTGTGCAGTACCCTGCGGCTGGATGGCACCGCTGTACTGATCGACAACCCCGGCTACTGCAACCTGCTGTCGGCACTGCGCTTCAGGGAATGCCAGCTGCTACCGGTGAACTGGACACCACAAGGGCCGGATCTGCAGCAGCTGGAACAACTGATGCAGCAACACCGTCCGCGGGTGTTTTTTACCAACCCCTGGCTACATAACCCCACAGGGGCCAGCTATGCGCCGCATATTGCCCACGGCGTACTGCGACTAGCGCAGCAGTACGACGTATTGCTGGTAGAAGATAATGTCTCGGCCGACCTGTTGGCCCAAGGCGGGCCCAGTCTGGCCGCCATGGATGGCCTGCGTCAGGTCTTGCACATCGGTAGCTTCAGCAAGGCACTGAGCCCGGCGCTGCGCGTAGGCTACCTGCTGGCACCGGCGCGCTGGCAGGCGGCCCTGACCCGCGCCAAGATGTTGGCCGCACTCACCTCCTCTACCCACACCGAACGGCTCGCCTACGAACTGGCAAGCGACAGCAAATACAAGCGCCAGAACAGCCGGCTGATAGAACGCATCGCGCAGAGTACCAGCAAGGCGGTAGCACGTTTCGAACAACTAGGCTGGCAGGTGTTTCAGCCCAATAGCAAAAGCATGTTCATCTGGGCCAGGCCGCCTCAGGGCGTGGTGATCGATCAGGAAAGTGCACGGCAGCAGCAAATCTTTCTGGCGCCGGGGGAGCTGTTTAGTAGCGATGGCAGCAGCACGCCCTACTACCGTTTTAATGCAGCCTATCTGGACCACACTCAGTTCTGGCAATGGTTGGCCGCGCAACAATAGAAAAAGCCAGCGCAAACGCTGGCTTTTTCTACAGAGGCTGTCGATTACTCGGCGGCTTCTTCTACTACCACTTCACCTTCCGGACGGTCTACCAGTTCTACCAGTGCCATCGGAGCGTTGTCGCCCTGACGGAAACCGTACTTCAGGATACGTACATAACCACCGTTACGGGCAGCGTAGCGCGGGCCCAGAACGTCGAACAGTTTTACAACCATTTCGCGGTCACGAGTACGGTCGAAAGCCAGACGACGGTTGGCCAGAGAAGGCTTCTTACCCAGGGTAATCAGCGGCTCGGCTACGCGACGCAGTTCTTTTGCTTTCGGCAGGGTAGTCACGATAACTTCGTGACGGAGCAACGAGTTCGCCATGTTGCGAAGCATCGCCAGGCGATGGCTGCTCGTGCGGTTCAGTTTACGATTGCTATTACGATGACGCATTGTAGTGTCCTTTTATCCCAAACTTACGGCTTCTCTAGGCCAGCCGGAGGCCAGTTTTCGAGCTTCATGCCGAGTGTCAGGCCTTTAGAAGCGAGAACTTCCTTGATCTCGTTCAGCGACTTACGACCAAGGTTCGGGGTCTTCAGCAGCTCGGTTTCCGTACGCTGAATCAGATCACCGATGTAGTAAATGTTCTCGGCCTTCAGACAATTGGCGGAACGAACAGTAAGTTCGAGATCATCGACTGGGCGCAACAAGATCGGATCGATCGGTGGCGCCTTCTCAACGACTTCCTCAACTGCTGTACCTTGCAAGTCTGCAAAGATCGACAGCTGATCTACCAGAATACGGGCCGCCAGGCGTACCGCTTCTTCCGGTTCGATCACACCGTTGGTCTCGATGTCCAGTACCAGACGGTCAAGGTCGGTACGTTGTTCAACACGGGCGCTTTCAACATTAAAGCTGACGCGGCGCACCGGGGAGAAGGAAGCATCAAGCTGGATAGTGCCAATCGCACGATTGTCATCGTGGTTGATACGGGCAGCTACCGGCTGGTAGCCGCGGCCTTTTTCAACCTTGATTTCCATATCGATTTTACCGCCAGCAGACAGATAGCAGATAACGTGATCAGGGTTGATCACCTCTACATCGTGCGGCAGTTCGATGTCACCAGCCAGGACAGGACCTTCACCTTCCTTTTTCAAGGAAAGAATCAGGCTGTCACGACCATGCAGCTTAAGCACTACGCCCTTCAGGTTCAGGAGGATGTCGACGACATCTTCCCGAACACCGTCAAGAGCGGAATACTCATGCAAAACGCCAGCGATTGTTACTTCGGTCGGAGCATAGCCCGGCATGGAAGAGAGCAGAATACGACGCAGTGCATTACCCAGAGTATGGGCATAGCCGCGTTCGAACGGCTCCATCGACACACGAGCATGTGTAGCCGAAACCGGCTGCACATCGATCAGTCGCGGTTTCAGAAATTCCGAAGCGCTGTTTTGCATAGTCATTCCTTAAGAGCTAGCGATTACTTGGAGTAGAATTCCACAACGAGTTGTTCGTTGATATCGCTAGACAACTCGGAACGCTCAGGAGCAGTTTTGAAGACACCTTCCATCTTTTTGGTGTCAACAGCTACCCATGCCGGGAAGCCAATCTGCTCTGCCAAAGCCAGACCTTCTTGAATACGAACCTGTTTCTTGGACTTTTCACGAACAGCAACCACATCACCAGCTTTAACCTGGTAAGAAGGGATGTTCACTAGAGCACCATTCACGGTGATCGCTTTGTGGCTTACCAGTTGGCGAGCTTCTGCACGAGTGGAACCGAAGCCCATGCGATAAACAACGTTATCCAGACGAGCTTCCAGGATCTTCAGCAGGTTTTCACCAGTGGAGCCTTGGCGACGTGCAGCTTCGGCGAAGTATTTACGGAACTGACGTTCCATAATGCCGTAGATGCGACGTACTTTTTGTTTTTCACGCAGTTGAACACCGAAGTCGGACAGACGGGTGTTCTTGGCGCCATGCTGGCCAGGTGCAGTATCCAGCTTGCACTTGGTATCCAGAGCACGACGGGCGCTCTTCAGGAAGAGGTCAGTCCCTTCGCGACGAGCGAGCTTACATTTAGGGCCGGTATAACGTGCCATTTCTCAGACTCTCCGAAATTAGATACGACGTTTCTTGGGAGGACGGCAGCCGTTGTGCGGGACTGGCGTCACGTCAGAGATGCTGGTCACTTTGAAACCCAGAGCATTCAGTGCGCGCACGGAGGATTCACGGCCTGGACCGGGACCCTTGATGCGAACTTCCAGGTTTTTTACGCCGTATTCTTGGGCAACTTTACCAGCGTGCTCTGCTGCTACCTGAGCGGCAAAGGGTGTACTTTTACGCGAGCCTTTAAAGCCAGCACCGCCGGAGGTAGCCCAAGACAAAGCATTTCCTTGACGATCGGTGATGGTAATGATGGTGTTATTGAAGGAAGCGTGCACGTGCACGATACCGTCGCTAACAGACTTGCGTACTTTTTTGCGTACACGGACAGCTGTGTTTGCTTTAGCCATTATCTGTGTTCCTTAAAATTACTTCTTACCGGCGATAGCCTTGCGCGGACCTTTGCGGGTACGAGCATTGGTACGAGTGCGCTGACCACGGCACGGCAGACCACGACGATGACGGAAGCCACGATAGGAACCCATGTCCATCAGACGTTTGATGCTCATGGTGATTTCACGACGCAGGTCACCTTCAACGGTGAACTTGGCGACTTCTACACGCAGAGACTCCATCTCGGCTTCGGTCAGATCCTTCACTTTCGAAGAAGGATTGATACCAGCGGAAGCACAAATGTGCTTAGCGCGGGTAGCACCAATGCCATAGATAGCCTGCAGGCCGATAACGGCATGCGCATGATTGGGGATGTTTACCCCTGCAATACGGGCCATTCTCTTTCCTTAAGCCTTAAGCTTGAAAAGGTTGCGATTGTAACACGACAAAACCAAGCTAACAAATGTTAGCCTTGTTTTTGTTTGTGACGCGGATCAGTGCAGATCACTCGAACAACACGGTTGCGACGAATGATTTTGCAGTTACGGCAAATTTTCTTTACCGAAGGTTGTACACGCATTTCAGTTCCTTTCTATCTGAAAAGAGCAAGTGCGATTACTTCGCACGGAACACGATACGGGCACGAGACAGGTCATACGGTGTCATCTCCACCGTTACCTTGTCACCAGGCAGAATACGGATGTAGTGCATACGCATCTTGCCAGAGATGTAACCCAGAACTACGTGTCCATTTTCGAGCTTGACCCGGAAAGTTGCGTTAGGCAACGTTTCCAGGACTTCACCCTGCATCTGGATAGTATCTTCTTTCGCCATAAAACCAGTTACCGTTTACCTTAACGATTACCGCCACTCTTGAAGTTTGCTTTCTTGAGCAGGCCTTCGTACTGATGGGAAAGAACATACGACTGTACTTGCGCCATGAAATCCATCGTCACTACTACCATGATCAGCAGAGAAGTGCCGCCAAAGTAGAAAGGAACGTTCCAGCTAAGGATGAGGAACTCGGGCATCAAGCAAACAAGTGTGATGTAGATCGCACCAATCAATGTGAGGCGGAGAATGATCTTCTCGATATACCGCGAAGTCTGCTCGCCTGGGCGGATTCCGGGAATAAATGCCCCACTCTTCTTCAGATTATCTGCCGTTTCCTTGGGATTGAATACCAAGGCGGTGTAGAAGTAACAGAAGAAAATGATTGCCGCAGCGTACAGCAACACGTATACCGGCTGGCCAGGATGAAGCTTGTCTGCAATAGACTTCAGCACGCCAAGGCCTTCGGTATTACCGAACCAACCCAACACCGTTGCCGGGAACAGGATAATGCTCGATGCGAAAATTGGCGGAATTACACCGGCCATGTTCAGTTTCAGCGGCATGTGGGTGCTTTGACCCTGCACAACGCGGTTACCTACTTGACGCTTGGCATAATTAACCAGAACTTTTCGCTGGCCCCGTTCCACGAATACAACCAGATAGGTTACCGCAATCACTGCAACAAACAGCGCGATCACCAGCAGGATAGGCAGGGAACCTTGGCTAGTGAGCGTCAGGGTCTTACCAATCGCAGCAGGCACACCGGCAGCAATACCTGCGCAGATGATCAGGGAAATACCATTACCCAACCCGCGTTCCGTGATTTGCTCACCGAGCCACATCAGGAACATGGTACCGGTTACCAGCGAAACAACTGTCGTTACGTAGAACTCCAGCTGTGGGGCCACCACCAGACCAGGCTGTTTAAACAGCATTACCGCGATACCAAAACTCTGGAAGCTAGCCAGAGCCAAGGTTGCATAACGTGTGTACTGAGTTATTTTGCGACGTCCCGCATCGCCCTCTTTCTTCATCTGTTTGAGCGACGGAACGATCTCCGAAGCCAACTGAAGAACGATAGAGGCAGAGATGTACGGCATAATGCCCAAGGCAAATACCGTAAATCTCTCCAAGGCGCCTCCCGAGAACATGTTAAACATGTCCAGGAGGCCCGTTTGCGACGACTGGAACAACTTCGCTAGTTCTGCAGGATTGATACCTGGCACGGGTACGTGTGCACCAATGCGGTAAACAATCAAAGCTCCGACCAAAAACAAGATACGGCGCTTGAGATCACCAAACTTGTTGGCGTTTCCAACTAGAGAAGTATTCGCCACGGATTGCGCCTTATTCTACGAAACTGCCACCAGCAGCTTCGATCGCAGCTTTAGCACCAGCGGTAGCAGCAACGCCACGCAGGGTAAATGCACGATCAACGGAGCCGGACAGGATCAGTTTGGCGCCCAGTGCTTGCACAGGAACCAGACCAGCCTGTTTCAGGGACAGCAGATCCACCTCGGCAACTGGCAGCAATGCCAGCTCGGACAGGCGAACTTCAGCCACATCACCAGCAGTCAGGGACTTGAAGCCACGCTTAGGCAGACGACGTTGCAGTGGCATTTGACCACCTTCGAAGCCTACTTTGTGGAAGCCACCTGCACGGCTCTTCTGACCTTTATGGCCACGACCAGCGGTTTTACCCAGGCCGCTACCAATGCCACGACCTACACGACGCTTGGCGTGTTTTGCGCCAGCGGCAGGCTTAATGGTATTCAGCAACATTTATCAGCCCTCGCTCTTAACCAGGTAGCTGATCTTGTTGATCATGCCACGGTTAGCTGCAGTGTCGATCACTTCAACGGTCTGATTGATTTTCTTCAGACCGAGACCACGTGCGCAAGCCTTGTGCGATTCAATACGACCAATCAGGCTCTTAACCAGAGTCACTTTGATGGTTTTGATATCACTCATGATCTGCCCCCAGAATCTGCTCTACGGTCAGACCACGCTTGGCTGCAATTTGAGCCGGAGTGTGGATCTTGCTCAGGCCGTCCAGTGTTGCACGAACCACGTTGTACGGGTTGGTGGAACCATGGATTTTGGCCGAAACGTTGTGCACGCCCAGGGCTTCAAACACAGCACGCATCGGGCCACCAGCTTTTACACCGGCACCGTCTTTAGCCGGCTGCATGAACACGGTGGTAGCACCGTGCTTGCCTACGACTGCGTGGTGCAGCGTACCGTTTTTCAGCGGTACTTTAATCATGTTGCGACGTGCTTGTTCCATGCCTTTTTGTACAGCAGCAGGAACCTCTTTGGAACGGCCCTTACCCATGCCGATACCACCGTCGCCATCACCTACGACAGTCAGAGCCGAGAAGGCCATGATACGACCACCCTTCACCACTTTGGTGACACGGTTTACGCCGATCATTTTCTCGATCAGACCATCGCCACGATCTTCGATCTCGTGCTTAGCCATTCTTAACTCCGATTAGAATACAAGACCGTTTTCACGGGCAGCGTCTGCCAAGGCCTTGATGCGACCATGGTATTTGAAGCCGGAACGATCGAATGCAACTTGGCTTACGCCAGCAGCTTTGGCTTTTTCGGCAATTGCTTTGCCAACCACAACAGCTGCAGCAACGTTGCCACCGTTTGCAAGATTAGCGCGCACATCAGCTTCAAGACTGGAAGCACTAGCCAGAACACGGCTGCCAGTTTCGTCAATGACCTGAGCGTAAATGTGGCTATTAGTGCGGTATACGCACAGACGAGCCATCTTGAGCTCCGCAATACGTGCACGGGTTTTGCGTGCGCGGCGGAGTCGAGTCTGTTTCTTGTCCATTTCAGTGCCTCAATTACTTCTTCTTGGTCTCTTTCAGAACCACAACCTCATCAGCGTAACGAACACCTTTGCCTTTGTATGGCTCTGGGGAACGATATGCGCGGATTTCGGCAGCAACCTGGCCAACGCGCTGTTTATCAGCACCTTTGATCAGGATTTCGGTCTGAGTCGGTGTTTCGCACTTGATGCCAGCAGGCATCTGGTGAACTACCGGGTGGGAGAAACCGAGAGACAGGTTAAGAGCGTCACCTTGAGCTTGCGCGCGGTAACCTACACCTACCAGTTGCAGTTTCTTCTCGAAGCCTTTGCTAACACCAAGTACCATGTTGTTCAGCAGGGCACGCAGGGTGCCGGACATCGAACGGGCAAATTTGGTGTCATTGTTGGCCGCAAAAACCAGTTGGTTATCAACCAGTTTTACGTCAACATCGGCACACAGCGGGGTGCTCAAAGAGCCCAGCGCGCCCTTTACGGTTACTTCAGCAGCGCCGAACTTAACTTCTACGCCTGCAGGAATAACCACGGGGTTTTTAGCTACGCGAGACATTACACCCTCCGATTAAGCCACGACGCACAGCAACTCACCGCCGATACCGGCAGCACGTGCTTTACGATCAGTCATTACGCCACGCGAAGTCGAAACGATGGTAACGCCCAAACCGTTCAGTACCTTCGGAATCTCGGTGGAACCTTTGTAAACACGCAGGCCAGGACGGGATACGCGTTCGATACGCTCAATTACCGGGCGGCCAACGTAGTACTTCAGCTCAACTTCCAGAACCGGCTTTTTGTCAGCTTCGGTTACTGCGAAGTTTTCGATGTAGCCTTCATCCTTCAGAACCTGAGCGATTGCTACCTTCAGTTTCGACGATGGCATCGAAACATTGGTTTTAGCAGCGCGCTGGCCGTTACGGATGCGAGTCAGCATATCGGAAATAGGATCTTGCATGCTCATTCTGTATCTCCTATTACCAGCTGGCTTTAACAACACCCGGGATTTCGCCTTTCATAGCGATTTCACGGAGTTTGTTACGAGCCAGACCGAATTTGCGGAAAACGCCACGCGGACGACCAGTCAGTGCGCAGCGACGACGCTGACGTACCGGGCTGGCATTACGCGGCAGCTGCTGCAGCTTCAGACGAGCAGCAAAACGCTCTTCTTCAGACAAATTCGGGTTATTGATGATGGCGAGAAGCTGTTCACGCTTGCCGGCGTACTTAGCCACGAGCTTCGCGCGCTTCTCTTCACGATTAATCAGAGCAAGAGTTGCCATGTGCTTAGCCCTTAAACGGGAATTTGAACGCAGCCAGCAGTGCGCGGGCTTCTTCGTCAGTTTTCGCGGAAGTCGTGATAGTAATATTCATACCACGCAGAGCATCGATCTTGTCGTACTCGATTTCCGGGAAAATGATCTGTTCTTTAACGCCCATGTTGTAGTTACCGCGACCGTCAAAAGACTTGGCGGAAACACCACGGAAGTCACGAACGCGCGGCAGCGAGATAGTTACCAGGCGATCCAGGAACTCGTACATGCGTTCGCGACGCAGAGTTACCTTGCAACCTACCGGGTAGTTATCACGGATCTTAAAGCCGGCGATGGACTTGCGAGCAGCAGTAACAACTGGCTTCTGACCAGCAATCTTTTCCAGATCGCCAACCGCGTGGTCCATAACTTTCTTGTCAGCAACCGCTTCGCCAACACCCATGTTCAGGGTGATCTTTTCAATGCGCGGCACTTCCATAACGGACTTGTAGCCGAATTGTTTGATCAGCTCTGGAACAACGGTGCTTTTGTAGAAATCATACAAACGTGCCATTTTTGCTCCTTACGCGCCCACGATTTCGCCAGTGGACTTGAAGACACGTACTTTTTTGCCGTCATCAAGAACCTTAAAGCCAACACGGTCAGCTTTCTGGGTAGCCGCGTTGAAAATAGCGACATTGGAAACATCCAGAGGCATTGTTTTTTCAACAATACCGCGAGCCACACAGCGGAACGGGTAAAGCTTCTGGTGTTTTTTCACCAGGTTGATGCCTTCTACCAATACCTTGCCTTCGAGCACGCGCAGTACAGCACCACGTTTGCCTTTGTCTTTGCCGGTGATTACGACGACTTCGTCGCCTTTACGAATCTTACGCATGGGTTCTCTCCTTACAACACTTCAGGAGCCAGCGACACGATCTTCATGAAGCGCTCGGTACGCAGTTCACGCGTAACAGGCCCGAAGATACGAGTACCGATCGGCTCAAGCTTATTGTTGAGCAGAACAGCCGCGTTGCTGTCAAATTTAATCAGAGAGCCATCAGGACGACGAACGCCTTTAGCAGTGCGAACCACTACAGCGTTGTAAACATCACCCTTCTTGACACGACCACGAGGAGCAGCATCCTTGATGCTCACCTTGATAATGTCACCCACGCCGGCATAGCGACGTTTGGAGCCGCCCAACACCTTGATGCACATAACAGAGCGCGCACCAGTGTTGTCTGCAACATCCAAAATGGACTGCATTTGAATCATGTTTGATTACCTTTCTATCCAACTTAATTCCGCCTCTTTCCTTCCGAACATGAAGGAAACGCCGCAAAATGCGGCGTGTCTAGCGGCCAGTCTTGGACCCCGTCAGGGATGATTTCGGAGGAACCCCCGAAAACAGCCATTATACAGAGGGGTCGCCCCCTCTGCAAGCATTACACTTGGCGAGCTTTCTCGACCAGTGCAGTGACAGCCCAAGTTTTTGTTTTCGAGAGCGGACGAGTCTCGCTGATGACTACGATGTCACCGGCGCGGAACTCGTTGTTCTCATCATGGGCATGAAACTTCTTGGAACGACGAATAACTTTGCCGTAGATCGGGTGCTTTACTTTGCGCTCAACCAGGACAGTTACTGTCTTATCCATTTTATCGCTGACTACTTTACCAGTCAGCGTACGAACCACTTTAGTGTCGCTCATATTATGCAGCCTTCTCTTTCAGAACGGTGCGGACACGCGCGATGTCACGACGCACTTTTTTCAGCTCGCTGTTTTTAGCCAGCTGCTGGGTTGCGTGTTGCATGCGCAGTGCGAACTGAGCTTTCAAAAGACCGAGCAGTTCGGCTTTGAGCTCATCAACGTTCTTGGCTCTCAGTTCAGTCGCTTTCATTACTGGCCCACCTGTTTAGTCACAAACACCGTCGGGATTGGCAGCTTGGCAGCAGCCAGACGGAACGCTTCACGAGCCAGTTCTTCAGCAACGCCGTCCATTTCGTACAGCATCTTACCTGGCTGAATTTCTGCCACGTAGTATTCAGGAGAACCTTTACCCCCACCCATACGAACTTCGGCTGGCTTGGAAGTAATTGGCTTGTCCGGGAATACACGGATCCAGATACGACCGCCACGTTTGATGTGACGAGTCATAGCACGACGTGCGGCTTCAATCTGGCGAGCAGTCAGACGACCACGGCCCAGAGCTTTCAGACCGAAGTCACCGAAGCTCACCTTGTTGCCACGGGTAGCAATACCAGTATTGCGACCTTTGTGCTGTTTACGGTATTTGAGTCTAGTTGGCTGCAGCATTACGAGCTCCTGCCTTTCTGGATTTCTTCTCAGGTGCTACCGGGGCTGCCTGAACCTGACCTGGCTTCATGTCACCCTTGTAGACCCATACCTTGATACCGATAACACCGTAGGTGGTGTGGGCTTCGGAAGTAGCGTAGTCCACATCTGCACGCAGAGTGTGCAGCGGAACACGACCTTCGCGATACCACTCGCTACGGGCAATGTCGATACCGTTCAGACGGCCGGAGCTCATGATCTTGATGCCCTGAGCACCCATGCGCATTGCATTTTGCATGGAACGCTTCATGGCACGACGGAACATTACGCGCTTTTCCAGCTGGGAAGCGATACCATCGGCAATGATCTGTGCATCGATTTCCGGCTTGCGAACTTCTTCGATGTTCACATGCACAGGAACACCCATGCGACGCTGCAGTTCTTTTTTAAGAACTTCAATGTCTTCACCTTTTTTACCAATTACAACACCTGGACGGGCGCTGTGAATGGTAATACGGGCGGACTTGGCTGGGCGCTCGATAACGATGCGGCCAACTGCAGCATGAGCGAGCTTCTTCTTCAGGAATTCACGAACTTCGATATCCTGCTTCAGCTGACCTGCAAAATCGTGCGAGTTTGCAAACCACTTGGAAGCCCAGTTTTTTGTTACTGCGAGACGGAAACCCGTCGGATGAATCTTCTGACCCATAGCTTACCCCTTAGTTGCCAACACTTAGCGTGATGTGGCAGGTCTGCTTCTCGATGCGATTACCACGGCCTTTGGCACGTGCGGTAAAGCGCTTGAGGCTAGGACCCTTGTCAACATAGATGCTCGTCACTTTCAGAGTATCGATATCCGCGCCTTCGTTGTGCTCAGCGTTAGCAATAGCGGATTCCAGTACTTTCTTGATCAG
>JAIXTB010000090.1 GCA_027484385.1 Neisseriaceae bacterium
GTCTGGCGGATACGGCACTGAAGACGGCCAACTCCGGTTACCTGACACGCCGTCTGGTAGACGTCACGCAGGATCTGGTGGTGATCGAGGACGATTGCGGTACCTCCAACGGCTTCGTAATGAAAGCCGTGGTACAGGGTGGTGACGTGATCGAAGCCCTGCGCGACCGTATTCTGGGCCGTGTGACGGCCAGCGACGTGGTGGACCCGTCTACCAGCGAAACCGTGATCGAAGCCGGCACCCTGCTGGACGAAGCCCTGGTTGACCTGATCGACGAGCGTGGCATCGACGAAGTCAAGGTACGTACCGCGATCACTTGCGACACCCGCTACGGCTTGTGCGCACAGTGCTACGGCCGCGACCTGGCGCGTGGTAAGCGTGTCAACGCGGGTGAAGCTGTCGGCGTGATTGCTGCACAGTCGATTGGTGAGCCGGGTACCCAGCTGACCATGCGTACCTTCCACATTGGTGGTGCAGCATCGCGAAATGCCGCTGCCAGCCAGGTAGAAGGTAAGTCCAACGGTACCGTACGCTTCTCCAGCCAGATGCGTTATGTGAAGAACAACAAGGAAGAGCTGATCGTGATCAGCCGTTCCGGTGAAGTGGTGATTCACGACGACGTTGGCCGCGAGCGCGAACGCCATAAAGTGCCGTACGGCGCGACCCTGATGGTGACCGACGGTCTGACCATCAAGGCCGGTGCAGTGTTGGCAACATGGGATCCGCACACCCGTCCGATCATCACCGAGTACTCTGGCCGCGTGAAGTTCGAAAACGTGGAAGAGGGCGCAACCGTTGCCAAGCAGACCGACGAAGTCACCGGTCTGTCCACCTTGGTGGTAATCGACAACAAACGCCGCGCCAGCGCGCAGTCCAAAATGCTGCGCCCACTGGTGAAGCTGCTGGACGAAAACGGCAACGAAGTGAAACTGGCAGGTTCCGATGCTTCCGTATCGATTACCTTCCAGGTAGGCGCGATCATTACCGTGCGTGATGGCCAGGAAGTCGGTAAGGGTGAAGTGCTGGCACGTATTCCACAAGAATCGTCCAAGACTCGCGATATTACCGGTGGTCTGCCACGTGTAGCCGAGCTGTTCGAAGCCCGTTCGCCGAAAGATGCCGGCATGCTGGCTGAAGTGACCGGTACCGTTTCCTTCGGTAAGGACACCAAGGGCAAGCAACGTCTGATCATTACCGATCTGGACGGCAATGCCTATGAGAGCCTGATCCCGAAAGACAAGCACGTACTGGTGCACGATGGCCAGGTGGTGAACCGCGGCGAATTGATCGTCGATGGTGCTGTTGATCCGCACGACATCCTGCGTCTGCAGGGTATCGAAGCGCTGGCGCGTTACATCGGCCAGGAAGTGCAGGAAGTGTACCGTCTGCAGGGCGTGAAGATTAACGACAAGCACATCGAGGTGATTGTTCGCCAGATGCTGCGTCGTGTGGTGATCACCGACTCCGGCGATACCGATTTCATCACCGGCGAGCAGGTAGAGCGCGCAGAAGTGCTGGAGACCAACGACCAGATGGCCGCCGAAGGCAAGATCCCTGCACAGTACGACAACGTACTGCTGGGTATTACCAAGGCATCGCTGTCTACCGACTCCTTCATCTCGGCAGCTTCCTTCCAGGAAACCACCCGCGTGCTGACCGAAGCGGCGATCATGGGCAAGAAAGACGATCTGCGTGGCCTGAAAGAAAACGTGATCGTTGGCCGCCTGATCCCGGCAGGTACCGGCCTGGCTTACCACCGCAACCGTCGCCGTCAGAACGCTACTGGCGATCTGAATGTGGAGTTTGCACCGCTGGAAGAGCAGATCGACGCTGGCACTAGTACACACTAAGTTGTACTAAACCCAAAAAACGCTGTCCTATCAACGTCTAACGTTGGCAGGGCAGCGTTATTTCATTGACGCTAAGTGGTTGACTAAAATATAATCCACGTCTTTCTTGGTGGTATGGTGCCGTCAAGAGAATCAACTAGGAACTGATAGTAATGCCAACTATTAACCAACTCGTTCGCAAAGGCCGCACTGCGGTTCTGTCGAAGAGCAAGGTGCCTGCACTGGAGGCCTGCCCGCAGAAGCGTGGCGTGTGCACCCGTGTATACACCACTACCCCGAAGAAACCGAACTCCGCTCTGCGTAAAGTGTGCAAAGTTCGCCTGACCAACGGCTTCGAAGTGATCTCCTACATCGGTGGTGAAGGCCACAACCTGCAGGAACACTCTGTAGTGCTGATCCGTGGCGGTCGTGTAAAAGACTTGCCAGGTGTGCGTTACCACACTGTTCGCGGTTCGCTGGATACTGCTGGCGTTAAAGACCGTAAGCAAGCTCGCTCCAAGTACGGCGCGAAGCGTCCTAAGTAATTTTAGGGCATTAAGCGGCGGATACGTCCGTCGAGTAAGTGGCTGCTTTGTTGAGTAGTCGCGAGCATCAAGCTCAACTGAATATAGTGAAGGAATTGAAATGCCAAGACGCAGAGAAGTGCCTAAGCGCGACATCCTGCCGGATCCGAAGTTTGGTAGCCAGGATCTGACCAAATTCATGAACGTTGTAATGATCGACGGCAAAAAATCTGTTGCTGAACGCATCATTTACGGCGCTCTCGCTCAAATCGAGAAAAAGACCGGCAAAAACGCGGTAGAAGTGTTCAACACTGCTATCTCCAACGCCAAGCCGATCGTTGAAGTAAAAAGCCGCCGTGTAGGTGGTGCAAACTATCAAGTTCCTGTTGAAGTACGTCCTTCCCGTCGTCTGGCGCTGGCAATGCGCTGGCTGCGCGATGCTGCGCGTAAGCGTGGCGAAAAATCCATGGACCTGCGTCTGGCTGGCGAGCTGATCGATGCAGCCGAAGGCCGTGGCGGCGCGATGAAGAAGCGTGACGAAGTTCACCGTATGGCAGAAGCCAACAAGGCGTTCTCGCACTTCCGCTTCTAATATTCATCCTGCGAAAGGATTCTGGCCATGGCTAGGAAAACCCCCATTGAGCGCTACCGTAACATTGGTATCTCTGCTCACATTGATGCTGGTAAGACTACTACCACCGAACGTATCCTGTTCTACACCGGTGTAAACCACAAGATCGGTGAAGTGCATGATGGCGCAGCCACCATGGACTGGATGGAGCAAGAGCAAGAGCGTGGTATTACCATTACTTCCGCTGCAACCACTACCTTCTGGAAAGGTATGGGCCTGCAATTCCCGGAACATCGCTTCAACATCATCGACACCCCGGGCCACGTTGACTTCACCATCGAAGTAGAACGTTCCATGCGTGTTCTGGATGGCGCGGTGATGGTTTACTGCGCAGTAGGTGGCGTACAGCCTCAGTCTGAAACCGTATGGCGTCAGGCTAACAAGTACAAAGTGCCGCGTATCGCTTTCGTGAACAAGATGGACCGTCAAGGTGCCAACTTCTTCCGTGCGGTAGAGCAAGTGAAGACCCGCCTGCGTGGTAACCCTGTGCCTATCGTGGTGCCTATCGGTGCTGAAGACGGCTTCGAAGGCGTGGTAGATCTGCTGAAAATGAAGGCCATTATCTGGGATGAAGCTTCCCAGGGTATGAAATTCGAATACGGCGAGATCCCGGCAGAGCTGGTAGCAGTAGCTGAAGAATGGCGCGAGAAAATGGTTGAAGCGGCGGCAGAAGTCGACGAAGACACCATGAACAAGTACCTGGAAGGCGAAACCCTGAGCGAAGAAGAAATCGTTCACGGTCTGCGTCAGCGTACCCTGCGTTGCGAAATCCAGCCGATGCTGTGCGGTTCCGCGTTCAAGAACAAAGGCGTTCAGCGTATGCTGGATGCGGTTGTTGAGCTGCTGCCTAGCCCGCTGGACGTGCCTCCAGTACCGGGCGAGAACGAAGACGGTACTGCTACCGTTCGCGAAGCTTCCGACGAAGCGCCGTTCTCCGCACTGGCATTCAAGCTGATGAACGACCCGTACGTAGGTCAGCTGACCTTCTTCCGCGTTTACTCTGGTGTGGTTAACTCTGGCGACACCCTGCTGAACTCGGTTAAAGGCAAGAAAGAGCGCATGGGCCGTATCGTGCAGATGCACGCTAACGACCGTCAGGAAATCACCGAAGTGCGTGCTGGCGATATCGCCGCAGGTATCGGCCTGAAAGAAGTGACCACTGGTGAGACTCTGTGTGCTGTTGATGCCCCGATCATCCTGGAACGCATGGTGTTCCCGGAGCCGGTGATTCACGTAGCGGTAGAGCCGAAGACCAAGGCCGACCAGGAGAAGATGGGTGTTGCCCTGAACCGCCTGGCCAAGGAAGATCCTTCCTTCCGTGTACGTACCGATGAAGAATCGGCACAAACCATTATTTCCGGTATGGGCGAACTGCACCTGGAGATTCTGGTTGACCGTATGCGTCGCGAATTCGGTGTTGAAGCCAACGTGGGCGCCCCGCAAGTGGCATACCGCGAAACCATTACCAAGACTGTTGCTGATGTGCAAGGTAAGCACGCCAAGCAGTCCGGCGGTAAAGGCCAGTACGGTGATTGTACAATCACCCTGGAACCGTCCGGCGAAGGTCAAGGCTACAAGTTCATCGACGAAATCAAAGGCGGTGTGATTCCTCGCGAATTCATTCCTTCCGTTGATAAGGGTATCCGCAACTCGCTGAACAACGGTATTCTGGCTGGCTACCCGGTGGTGGACGTGACTGTTCGTCTGACTTTCGGTTCCTACCACGACGTTGACTCGTCGCAGATCGCGTTTGAACTGGCCGGCTCGCTGGCATTCAAAGAAGCGATGCGTCGCGCTGGTCCTTGCATCCTCGAGCCGATGATGGCCGTTGAAGTAGAGACCACGGAAGAATACATGGGTGACGTGATGGGTGACCTGAACCGTCGTCGCGGTATTGTTCAAGGTATGGACGACGATGGCGTGGGCGGCAAGAAGATCAAGGCAGAGGTTCCTCTGTCCGAGATGTTCGGCTACTCCACCGACCTGCGTTCGGCGACCCAGGGCCGTGCTACCTACTCCATGGAGTTCAAGCACTACTCTGAAGCACCGAAGCACATCGCTGAAGCAGTGATGACTGCTCGTAAGTAATTTGCGCGTTGAGGTTGGCCGCAGGCGCGGCCAACCTTTGAACTGTTTGTTCTTTAATTAAGGAAGTTTGCAAAATGGCAAAAGAAAAGTTTGCGCGGACCAAGCCGCACGTAAACGTTGGCACCATCGGTCACGTGGATCACGGTAAAACTACCCTGACCGCTGCTATCACCACCATTCTGTCCAAGAAATTCGGCGGCGAAGCTAAAGACTACTCCCAGATCGACAGCGCGCCAGAAGAAAAAGCTCGCGGTATTACCATTAACACCGCTCACGTAGAATACGAAACCGAAGCACGTCACTACGCTCACGTAGACTGCCCAGGTCACGCCGACTACGTTAAAAACATGATTACCGGTGCTGCCCAGATGGACGGCGCTATCCTGGTTTGCTCCGCAGCTGACGGCCCAATGCCACAGACTCGCGAGCACATCCTGCTGTCCCGTCAGGTTGGCGTTCCTTACATCATCGTCTTCCTGAACAAGGCTGACCTGGTGGATGATGCTGAGCTGCTGGAGCTGGTTGAAATGGAAGTGCGCGATCTGCTGTCTTCCTACGACTTCCCAGGCGATGACACTCCGATCGTTACCGGTTCCGCTCGTCTGGCACTGGAAGGCGACCAATCCGAATACGGCGAACCAGCTATCTTCCGTCTGGCAGATGCTCTGGATTCCTACATCCCGACACCTGAGCGTGCTATCGACAAGCCGTTCCTGCTGCCAATCGAAGACGTATTCTCCATCTCCGGCCGTGGTACTGTTGTGACCGGTCGTGTAGAGCGCGGTATCGTTAAAGTTGGTGAAGAGCTGGAAATCGTTGGTCTGAAAACCACCGTTAAAACCACCTGCACCGGCGTGGAAATGTTCCGCAAGCTGCTGGACCAAGGTCAAGCTGGCGACAACGTGGGCGTGCTGCTGCGCGGTACCAAGCGTGAAGACGTTGAGCGTGGTCAGGTTCTGGCCAAGCCGGGTTCGATCACTCCGCACACCAAGTTCTCTGCTTCCGTATACGTACTGAGCAAAGACGAAGGCGGCCGTCACACCCCGTTCTTCGCTAACTACCGTCCACAGTTCTACTTCCGTACTACTGACGTGACTGGTGCTGTTAGCCTGTCCGAAGGCGTGGAAATGGTTATGCCAGGCGATAACGTAGAAATCACCGTAGAACTGATCGCTCCGATCGCTATGGAAGAAGGTCTGCGCTTCGCGATCCGTGAAGGTGGCCGCACTGTTGGCGCCGGCGTGGTAGCAAAAATTATCGCTTGATGAAGGTTTTAGGCCAGTAGCTCAATTGGTAGAGTATCGGTCTCCAAAACCGAGGGTTGGGGGTTCGAGACCCTCCTGGCCTGCCAAATAAGACTAACCGGCGTTTACGCCGGTTAGTCTTTTCACGTATAAGCAACGCGAGAATTCATATGGAAATGCAAGATAAGCTTAAGCTTGGCTTGGTTGCTCTGCTGGTTACTGCAGGTGTTGTGGGCTTCTACCTGTTGCCGGAAACCCAAGGCGTGCTGCGCGTGCTGGTTTTTGTTGCTGCTGTTTTGGCTGCGGCTGGGGTATTCTGGTTTTCTGCACCAGGGCGCGAGTTTGTCTCTTACGCGCAAGAGTCGATTGTAGAGGCTCGCAAAGTAGTTTGGCCTACGCGCAAAGAAACAAGCCAAATGACCTTGATGGTCTTTGTCTTTGTTTTCGTGCTTGCCTTGTTTATGTGGCTGGTTGACTCGTCGTTGTCCTGGCTCTTCTATGATGTATTGCTTCGTCGAGGTTGATAATGGCTAAGCGTTGGTATGTAGTGCATGCCTACTCGGGTTTCGAGAAGAGTGTGCAGAAAGCATTGAAAGAGCGTATCGAGCGCGAAAGCATGCAGGATCTTTTTGGCCAGGTGCTCGTGCCGGTTGAAGAGGTTGTGGATATCAAGAATGGCAAGCGCTCCATTTCCGAGCGCAAGTTCTTCCCGGGTTATGTGCTGGTCGAAATGGAAATGACCGACGACACCTGGCACTTGGTGAAGAGCACGCCTAAAGTTACCGGTTTTGTGGGTGGTACGGCCAACCGTCCGGCACCTATCTCCGCCAAGGAGGTGGAGTCCATCATGCAGCAGATGCAGGATGGTGTGGAAAAGCCGAAGCCGAAAGTGCTGTTTGAGGTGGGTGAGCGTGTGCGCGTTAATGAAGGCCCGTTTACCGATTTCAATGGTTCGGTGGATGAGGTGAATTACGAGCGCAACAAGCTGCGTGTTTCTGTGCAGATTTTTGGTCGTGATACGCCAGTCGAGCTGGATTTTTCCCAGGTCGAGAAGCTGTAACTATTGTTTTTAAAGAAGGTTTTGCGTATACTTACGCCCTTCGTGTGGGAAGCGCTGCATGTGCGGTGCGTTATACCCAAATTTAGGAGCTAAATCGTGGCAAAGAAAATTGTCGGCTATATCAAGCTGCAAGTGCCCGCTGGTAAAGCCAACCCGTCGCCGCCAATCGGCCCGGCTCTTGGTCAGCGCGGTCTGAACATCATGGAATTCTGCAAGGCGTTCAACGCCCAGACTCAAGGCGTTGAGCCAGGTCTGCCGATTCCGGTTGTGATCACTGCTTACGCGGACAAGTCCTTCACTTTCGTGATGAAGACCCCGCCGGCAACCATCCTGCTGAAAAAAGCCGCTGGCATCAAGTCCGGTAGCGCCAAGGCTCACGTGGACAAAGTTGGTAAAGTGACCCGTGCCCAGCTGGAAGAAATTGCTAAAACCAAAGCTCCTGACCTGACTGCTGCCGATCTGGATGCGGCCGTGCGTACTATCGCCGGTTCCGCCCGTTCCATGGGTCTTGAAGTGGAGGGTGTGTAAATGCCTAAGCTGTCCAAACGCGTTCAGGCGCTGAAAGCTCAAGTAGATCGCAACAAACTGTACGCAGTTGAAGAAGCGATTTCCATGGTTAAAACCGCTGCTACTGCCAAGTTCGACGAGTCTATCGACATCGCCGTTAACCTGGGTGTAGATCCACGTAAATCTGACCAAGTAGTTCGTGGCTCCGTTGTGCTGCCGCGTGGTACTGGTAAGTCGGTACGTGTTGCTGTGTTTGCCCAAGGCGCTAACGCCGAAGCTGCTAAAGCTGCTGGTGCTGAAGTTGTCGGTTTCGACGACCTGGCCGAGCAAGTTAAAGCTGGCAACCTGAACTTCGACGTAGTGATTGCTTCCCCGGATGCAATGCGCGTTGTTGGTCAACTGGGTCAGATTCTGGGCCCGCGTGGCCTGATGCCTAACCCGAAAGTTGGTACCGTTACCCCTAACGTCGCTGAAGCTGTGAAAAACGCTAAAGCTGGTCAGGTTCAGTACCGTACTGACAAGGCAGGTATCATTCACGCCACCATCGGCCGCGCTTCTTTCGAAGTTGAAGCCCTGCGTGAAAACTTTGCTGCCCTGGTAGATGCCCTGGTGAAAGCCAAGCCGGCTGCTGCCAAAGGTCAGTATCTGAAGAAAATCGCCGTATCCAGCACCATGGGTGTTGGTGTACGCGTAGATGTGGCTGCTGCCCAGGCTTAATTGCCCGCAGTAGTGCACACGCTCATGTAGCTCAGGGGTAGAGCACTCCCTTGGTAAGGGAGAGGTCGGCGGTTCAATTCCGCCCATGAGCACCAAGCTTTGGGCTGGCGGGCTTCGGCTCGCCAGATTATCAAAGACCGTAGGTGTGCATAACTTAATGCTCGAAAGAGTAGCCTACGCAGATGGTGTACCCTTAGAAGGCTTTTCAACGTTTACGCTCATGTAGCTCAGGGGTAGAGCACGCCCTTGGTAAGGGAGAGGTCGGCGGTTCAATTCCGCCCATGAGCACCATCCGTTTGTTA
>JAIXTB010000135.1 GCA_027484385.1 Neisseriaceae bacterium
AGGTCCAGCTCGTCGTGCAGGTGGCGGTCGAACTCGGCCACCACTTCGCGTGGTTTCAGGCGTTTGCCATCGGGCAAAAAGCGCTCCACCAGCCCGGCCAGTACCGCCATCAGCGCCAGGTCCTGCTCGATCACCGGCAAAATGCCGGGGCGCAATACTTTTACCGCCACGTCTTTGCCCGGCTGGCCGTGGCTGCCGTGCAGGCGCGCGCGGTGCACCTGCGCCACCGAGGCGCTGGCCACCGGCACGTTGTCGAACTCGGCGTAAATATCGGCCAGCGGCTGGCCAAAGCTGCGCTCGATCACCTCGCGCGCGATGGCGCTGTCAAACGGCGGCACGCGGTCTTGCAACCGCGCCAGCTCGTCGGCGTAATCGGGCGGCAGCAGGTCACGGCGGGTAGACAGCACCTGGCCAAACTTGATGAAGATCGGCCCCAGATGCTCCAGCGCCAGGCGCACACGCTGCGGCAGTGGCGCAGCGGTGTCGCGCGGCACAGGCAGCAGGCGGAACAGCTTGGCAAGCAGCCCTACTTTGGGGCGGCCGGCCAGGAAGTCGTCCAGGCCGAAGCGGTAAAACACGGAAACAATCTTGAACAGACGCGCAATACGCATGATGGGCTTTATTGTTATGGTTGGCGAAGGTTGGCCGCACGCGCTTCCAGCAGCGCCAGGCGTTTTTGCAGGCGGTCGGCGTCTTCGCGCAGGGTATCTACCGCGCTGACAAAATCAGCCACGTCGGTTTTCTTGGCCAGCAGCGGCGCTTCTTCGCGCAGGTGCTCTACCCAGGTTTCCAGCAGGCGGCCGCCGATTTCACCCTTGATGCCGAACAAGCCGCGCACCCAGCCCTGTACTCGGTGGGCGGCCACGTCGCCTACCACACGCGACAGGTCTTCGGTGGCATCCCACTGCAGCTGGCGCACGATGCGGCCAACGCTGGCGGCCAGCTCGGTATCGCCTTCCAGTACGATGTCGCCCATGGCAGGCTCCTGGCCGGATAGCTGCGCCAGCGCCACGCTGTGCTTCAGGCGCAGGCGCGCTTCCGGCTCGCCCTCGCAGGCGGCCAGCCAGCCATCGCTGGTCACGACGCCTGCCAGGTCGAATGGTGGCAGGCTGATGCCGATACGCCGCCCGGCGTGCTGTGCCAGCTCGGCACGTACCGCCGGGTGCTGGTTCAGCACATGATTAAACGCTGCAATACGCAAACCCATGTCAGTGCCCCTTGCTGGCCAGACTCAATAAAACAGTGCCAATGATGATGGCCACGATGCCGGCCAGTTTCAGCGGCGGCATGCCTTCGCCGTAGTAAAACACGCCCACGGCCGCGACGACCGCCATGCCCACGCCACACCAGATGGCGTATACCACGCCCAGATCCAGCCGCTGTACCACCTGTGACAGCAGCCAGAACGCCAGCACGTAGCCCGCCACCACCACCAGCGAGGGCAGCGGGCGGGTGAAGCCGGCGGCCAACTTCAGCGACGACGTCGCGGCGATCTCTGCCGCTATCGCCGCCGCCAGCATCAGCCAGGCGTTCATGCCTTACTGCACCACCGGCACGATCTGGATTTCCACACGGCGGTTCAACTGCTTGCCGGCTTCGGTCTTGTTGTCACCACGCGGGCGGCTGGCGCCGTAGCCGGCGGCGCTCATGCGCTCCGGCTGTACGCCCAGGCTGGCCAACTGGCTTTGCACGGCGGCAGCGCGCTGCTCGGACAGCGGCTGGTTGATCTTGTCGTTACCGCTGGCGTCGGTGTGGCCTTCGATATCCAGCGTGGTCTTGCCGTAACGCTTCACGATGCTGCCGATGGTGGACAGCGTCGGCAGGAAGGCCTGTTTCAGGCTGGCGGAGTTGGTATCAAACGCGGTGGCCGAGGTCATGGTCACAGTCAGGCTGTGGTCGGCGTTTTTTCTCAGCTCGATGGCGCCAGACTGGATCTGCGGGGCCAGCTGTTTTTCAAAATCCTGCGCTTGTTTATCCATATAAGCGCCCACGCCAGCACCGGCCAGGCCGCCACCGATAGCGCCGATCACCGCGCCCTTGTTACGGTTGCCCTTGCCTGCCACGGCTGCGCCCAGTACGGCGCCACCGATGGTGCCCAGTACGGCACCCTTCTGGGTATTGGTGTATTGGTCCAGGTCTACCGAGGCGCAACCACTGGCCAGCAAGGCAGCGGAAACCACGGTCACGATGCCGAGTTTGGAGAGGTGTTTCATACGGTAAGTCCTTTCGATGTAGGTTGGGTGGCAGGGTCTTGCCAGCACCAGTGCCAGGGCTCGTACAAATAGCCGCTGGCGTTGTCCCGGCCAAAGCTCATGGCAAAGCCATGGTTGGCCGCATGCTGCTGCAGCCAGGCAAAAGCCGGGGTGGTTTCAAAATCTTCTTCCAGTACCGGCGAACCGGGGGTGCCGATATCGATGGCACAGCCGGTGTGGTGCTCGCTGTAGCCGGGGGCAGCGCTCACGGCCAGGATGGTATCCAGGCACTGACCACGCGCCAGCTTGGCGGCCACGATCTCGTGCTGCCGCGCCACACTGCGAAAGGCCGATACCAGAAACAGCGTGACGCCGTCCGCGGCAGCGGCGTCGCGCATGGCCTGCCAGGCTGCTGCGGCGCCTGCTAGCAGGTGGAACTCACGCCCGGCGCTATTGACCTCGGCCAACACCAGGCTGGCGGCGTCGGCCTCGGCGTAGGGTTGCAGGCCGCGTGCGGCCAACCTTTCGGTGTCGATGCCCAACTCGGCCAGGCGCACGGCCAGCTCGCTTTGCATCAGAACTTGATGCCTTTATGCAGTGCTACCACGCCGCCAGTCATATTGTGGTAATCCACACGGCCAAAGCCGGCGTCCAGCATCATCTGTTTCAGGGTTTCCTGATCGGGGTGCATGCGGATGGATTCGGCCAGGTACTGGTAGCTGTCGGCGTCGTTAGCCACCAGCTTGCCCATCACCGGCAGCGCCTTGAACGAGTAAAAGTCGTAGAACGGCGACAGTGGCTTCCACACCTTGGAAAACTCCAGCACGAACAGCTTGCCGCCCGGTTTCAGCACGCGGAACATTTCTTTCAGCGCAGCGTCTTTGTGCGTCATGTTGCGCAGGCCAAAGGCGACTGAGACAGCGTTGAAATAGTTATCGGGGAACGGCAGCTTTTCGGCATCCGCCAGCGACACCGGCAGGATCATGCCCTCGTCCAGCAGGCGGTCGCGGCCAACGGTCAGCATCGAGCTATTGATGTCGGTGAGCCACACTTCGCCGCTCTTGCCCACACGCTTGGCCCAGCCACGCGCCAGGTCGCCGGTACCGCCGGCGATGTCCAGCACCTTGTCACCGGCACGCACGCCGGACGTGGTCAGGGTGAAGTGCTTCCATACGCGGTGCAGGCCGCCCGACATCAGGTCGTTCATCACGTCGTACTTTTGCGCTACCGAGTGGAATACCTCGGCCACCTTGCCCGCCTTTTCGCTTTCGTCGACGGTTTTAAAACCAAAATGCGTCTGGTTGTCCATGCTTACTCCCTGCTCGCGCCTGCGGCGGCGAGGCGATTCAGATAATCCTGCCAGTACTGGTCGTGCTTCACGCCCAGCTCGTATAGGTAGGCCCAGCTATACAGGCCGCTGTCGTGGCCATCGTCAAAAACAATCTTCAGCGCATAGTGCCCTACCGGCTCCAGGCCGGTAATGGCCACGTGCAGCTTGCCGGTTTGCAGTACCTCGTTGCCCACACCGTGCCCGCGCACCTCGGCAGACGGCGAGTACACACGCAGGTATTCGGCTGGCAGCCGGAAACGCGCGCCGTCGTCAAAGCTGATCTCCAGCTGGCGCGATACGGCGTGCAGGATAACGTCCTGCGGGCTGGCGCTATCGTGAGTCAAACCGCTCATGGGCTTAGTCCTTGCGGGTCAGCAGCATGGCATCGCCATAGCTGAAGAAACGGTATTGCTGCGCCACCGCGTGTGCGTAGGCAGCACGCATTTCGGTGTAGCCGGCAAAAGCCGACACCAGCATCAGCAGGGTGGATTTGGGCAGGTGGAAGTTGGTCAGCAGCTTGTCCACCACGTTAAAACGGTAGCCGGGCGTAATAAAGATATCGGTCTCGCCACGGCCCGCTTTCAGCACGCCATCGCCACGGGCGGCAGATTCCAGCGCGCGCATGCTGGTGGTGCCCACCGCCAGCACCTTACGGCCGGCCGCATGCGCGGTGTGAATGGCATCCACGGTAGCTTGTGGAATATCGTAGATCTCGCTGTGCATTTTGTGGTCGGCAATATTGTCCACCCGCACCGGCTGGAAGGTGCCTGCACCAACATGCAGCGTCACATTGCACAGTTTTACGCCTTTTGCGGCCAACTGCTGCAGCATGTCGTCGGTAAAGTGCAGACCCGCGGTCGGCGCGGCAACCGCGCCTTTTTCGCGCGCATACACCGTCTGGTAACGCTCGTCGTCGTCACCGTCGGTATCGCGCTCGATATAGGGTGGCAGCGGCAGCTTGCCGGAGGCGTCCAGAATATCGAATACGTTGGCCGCATCCAGGAAACGCAGGCGGAACAGCTCGCCCACGCGCTCGACCATCTCGGCCTGCCAGCGGCCGGCAAAAACCAGCAGCGTGCCCGGCTTGGGCGACTTGCTGGCGCGCACGTGGGCCAGCACGTGGTGTTCGTCCAGCACACGTTCTACCAGCGCCTCAATCTTACCGCCGCTGGCTTTTTCGCCAAACAGGCGCGCCTTGATCACGCGGGTATCGTTAAACACCATCACGTCGCCGGCCTGCAGGGCATCGGCAAAAGCGGAAAACTGCGCATCGGCCAGCGTAGTACCGTTGACCAGCAGCAAGCGGCTGGCACCGCGCACGGCCGGCGGGTGCTGCGCGATCAGGTTGTCGGGAAGGTGGTAGTCAAAGTCGGAAACGTGCATGGCGGGTATCTTTTGGAAAACGTGGCGATTATACCTTTCGAGCGCCATCCCGTGGCAGCGTTCCCGGCACACCTTCTGCTTGTGCCAGATCAACAAGCGTTTTATTGCACCTCGCTAAAGTTTACCGGCTGCTTACAATGTGCCGATTTGTTAGTGCTTTCACTCGAAAGCGCAACATTTTTCCAACACGACCGCAACTTAAACACACGTTTGAAATGCGGCAATTGCTGGACATCTTGCTGACAATTGCGGCAAACTCGCGCCCATATCAAAACAGGGACTGACACCTTGACCCGAAAAATCCTCGTGCTGCACGGCCCCAATCTGAACCTACTCGGACTGCGCGAGCCACAGCACTACGGCCGGGACACCCTGGACGACATCAACCAGCGCCTGCGTGCGCAAGCCCGCGACGCCGGCTTTGAGCTGGATGTTCTGCAAAGCAACGCCGAACACGTGCTGATCGACCGCGTCCACGCTTGCCTGACCGACGGCACGGCTTTTGTCATCATCAACCCGGCGGCTTTCACCCATACCAGCGTCGCCCTGCGCGATGCCCTGGCGGGCGTCAAGGTGCCATTCATTGAAGTCCACTTATCCAACGTCCACGCTCGCGAAGCTTTCCGCCACCATTCGTATTTTTCGGATCTGGCGGTAGGTGTGATTTGCGGCCTGGGCGCTGATGGCTACGCCCTGGCACTGGCTCACGCGATAAAGCGTCTGAGCCTGCCGGCATAACACCCGAATACTATCCGAAGGAAGACCATGGACCTGCGCAAACTGAAAAAGCTGATCGATCTCGTCGAGGAATCCGGCATTGCTGAACTCGAAGTGACCGAAGGCGAAGAAAAAGTCCGCATCACCCGCGTATCCGCCAATGCGGCGGTCAACTTCGCACAACCCATGCAGGTACACCTGCCACAGCAGGCTGCCCCGGCACCCGCCCCGGTTGCTGCAGCCCCTGCGGCACCCGCCCCGGTAGCCGCTGCAGATAACGCCAACGCGGTGAAATCGCCGATGGTCGGTACCTTCTACCGCCGCCCGAGTCCGGGCTCCAAGCCTTTTGTAGAAGTTGGCCAGCAAGTCAACGTAGGCGACACCCTGTGCATCATCGAAGCGATGAAGCTGATGAACGAAATCGAAGCCGAGCGTAGCGGTGTGGTGAAA
>JAIXTB010000080.1 GCA_027484385.1 Neisseriaceae bacterium
CTGTCCAGCTTTGAAGGCATCTTCGCCCCGGTGCCCAGCATCGAGCCGACCTTCATGAAAATGGACCTGCAAGGCGCCATGACCGCTGGCCTGCTGGGCGTGATTTTCGTGTTCTTCTTTGTGGATCTGTTTGACACCACCGGTACCCTGGTAGGGGTATCGCACCGCGCCGGCCTGCTGGACAAAGACGGCAAGCTGCCACGCCTGAAGCGCGCGTTGATGGCCGACTCGGTAGCCATTACCGCCGGTGCTGCCATGGGTACTTCGTCGACTACTGCCTACATCGAATCGGCTGCGGGTACCGCCGTGGGTGGCCGTACCGGCCTGACCGCGCTGGTGGTAGCCATCCTGTTCCTGGCCTGCCTGTGGATCTCCCCGCTGGCCAAGACTGTACCGGCTTACGCTACCGCGCCGGCACTGTGCTACGTGGCCGTGCTGATGACCCGTGGCCTGGCCGAGATCAACTGGGATGACCTGACCGAATCCGCCCCGGCGGTGATGACTGCCGTGGCCATGCCGTTTACCTTCTCCATTGCCGATGGTATCGCCTTTGGCTTTATCAGCTACGCCGTGATCAAGATTCTGGCTGGCCGCTTTGCCGACCTGAAACCGGCGGTGCTGGTGATTGCCGGCCTGTGGGTGGTGAAGCTGGCGTTCTTCCACTAAGGCATAAAGCATGGAAAACCTGAGTAACCTGGACTATTCGCGCTACCTGAAGGGCTGGATCCGCACCGTGCCGAACTGGCCGAGCGACGGGGTGATGTTCCGGGATATTACCCCGCTGCTGCAGAACCCCAAGACCTTCCGCATGCTGATCGATATTTTCGTGCACCGTTATATGGGCGAGAAGATCGATATGGTGGCGGGCCTGGACGCGCGCGGTTTCATCATCGGTTCGGTGCTGGCGTACGAGCTGAACGTCGGCTTTGTGCCCATCCGCAAAAAGGGCAAGCTGCCCTACACCACGGTGGCGGAAGAGTACGAGCTGGAATACGGCAACGCCACGGTGGAAATGCATACCGATGCGGTGAAACCGGGTGACCGTGTGGTGCTGATCGACGACTTGATCGCCACCGGCGGTACCATGATGGCAGGTTACAAGCTGCTGCAGCGCCTGGGCGCCGAGGTGGTGGAAGCGGCCGGCATTATCGAGCTGCCTGAGCTGGGCGGTGGCGACTTGATGCGCGGCCTGGATATTCCGCTGTTTACCGTGTGCTCGTTCGACGGCCACTAGCCGTTGCGGCCATGGCCATGAAAAGCCCTGCTTGCTCGCGCAAGCAGGGCTTTTTTGTCGGGGTTGGCCGCAGGGTGCCGCCGCGCGCCTGCGGCCAACCTTGGTAGGCGGTTATAGCTTGAAGCGTGCCAGCAAGCCCTGCAGCTCGTCGGCCAGGCGCTGCAAGTCGGCCACCGCACCGCTGGCGTGGGCCAGCGAGGCATCGGTATCGGCCGTCATGGCGTGAATCGCCTCGATATGGCTGGCGATATCGCGACTGGCCAGTGATTGTTCGGCAGTCGCCGAGGCAATATGGCCCACGGTGTCCAGCACCCCTAGGTTATGGCTGCGGATCTGGCTAATGGCGCCGGCGGCGCGTTCGGCCAGCATCACCCCGTTTTCTACCTGGCGGATGGCGCTGTCCATGCTGCCGGCAGCCCCTGCGGTGGCTTCCTGTACCTGGCGGATGCTGGTGGCAATTTCTACCGTGGCCGACGCGGTGCGCTCGGCCAGCTTGCGCACTTCGTCGGCCACAACGGCAAAGCCGCGGCCTTGCTCGCCGGCCCGTGCCGCCTCGATAGCGGCATTCAGCGCCAGCAGGTTGGTTTGCTCGGCAATATCCTTGATCACCTGCACGATGCTGCTGATTTGTTCCGAGCGGTTTTCCAGCCCGTTCAGTACGCCACCCAGGCTGCGGATGGTGTCGGCAATGCGGCCGATTTCGCTGGCGGTGCTGTGCACGCTGTCGGCGACTTGCTCGGCTTCGTTACCTGCGCTGCGTGCCGCGTGCTCTGCCACACGTGCCGATTCGGCAATGCGGCTGATGCTGCCGGATAGCTGGCTCACCGCGCCGGCGGTGTGGGTGGCGGCCTGCGCCTGCTGGCTGGAGTGTTGGCTGATCTCGGTGGTTTCGCTGGCCAGTGCGGCGACTGCGTGGTTGACCTGGCTGGTGCGCGTGCGCACATCCAGCAGCATGTGGCGCAGGGCCTGGCTGAAGTGGTTGAACGCCGCGGCCGAGGCGCCGATTTCGTCTTTACCGCTAATGGCCAGCTGTCGTGTCAGGTCGCCATCGCCACCGGATAGCTCGCTCAGTGCGCTTTGCAGGCGGCCTAGCGGGGCTACCAGCTTGCCCAGCAGCAGGGCCAGCGCCAGCAGAATCAGCAGCAGAGCCAGCAGGCTGATGCCTGCTGTTTGCAAGGTGGCGGCACGGGTATCGGCAAACGCACTGGCCAGCGGGATGGAGATGCGTACTGCCCACGGCTGGCTGGTGCGGCCAACGTTGACTGGCTGGATCAGGTGCAGGGTGTTGTCTACGCTGTATTCGAAGGCCTTGCCCTGCTGGATGGCGGTGCTGGCAGCAGCGGGCAGGGTGCTGTCTTTTTTGCCGATGAGCGCTTTATCCGCCGCACCCAGCACCATGGCCTGGCTGGAATAGATGGTCATGAAGCCGGTGCCATAGGGCTGTACCTGCGCGGCGAGGGCTTGCAGTTTGCCCAGCCCCATGTCGATACCGGCTACGCCCAGGAACTGCCCGTTGCGGAGGATAGGGTAAGACAGGGTGGCCATCAGTACTTTGATGTCGCGGTCTTCGTAGGGCTCGGTCATCACCGGCTGCCGGCTGGCTTTGGGGCTGGCGTAGTATTCGTCGCCATCGACATCTTCTGCGCCCCAGACCGTGTCTTCTTTGCCGTCTTTGCGAAACCAGTACACCCCGGCACGGCCTTGGGCGTCGTTTTCCGGTTTACCGGCCAGCTCGCTATCGCGCCCGTCCAGCGCATTGGCTTCCCACAGGGTGAAGATCCCCACGGCATCGGGGTGTTGAGCCAGCAGCGCCCGGGTTTGCTGGCTGGCCAGCTGGCGCAGGTCGGGCGTGCCGCTGCCAGGTAGGGCTTGCATGCCGGTGGCCAGGGCTTCGACTGCGGTGTAGCTGCGTTCCAGCAGGATGCGCAGCTTGTCGGCCTCGCCCTGTGCCTGGGTGCGCGCATGCGCTAGTACGCTGTTTTCGGCATGCTGCAGGGTGAGCCAGCTATTCAGCCCGATCAGGGTGGCAAACCCCACCATGACCAGTAGCCCGGCACCGAGCAGCAATTTGGTTTTGATGCTGTGGCGCATGTCTTATCCTTGTTTAAGATATTTAACATTATTCAGGCTTTTCACTGCAGCAAGCAATAAATTTACCCTGATCGTAGCCCGCGGCTGCCACCGATGTGGTTATCTTAAACTCTAGACTGTCGCGTACAGCTTGCCAGCCCGGCCAGGCTGAAAAGCAAAAAAGCCCCTGACGGGGCTTGGGGCTGTAGTGCAATCAGCGCTTAGCTGTTGCTGCGGGTGATGTTGGCGCCTACGGCGTTGAGCTTGTCTTCGATGTGCTCGTAGCCACGGTCCAGGTGGTAAATGCGGTCTACTACGGTTTCGCCCTCGGCGACCAGGCCGGCAATCACCAGGCTGGCAGAGGCGCGCAGGTCAGTGGCCATCACGGTGGCGCCGGACAGCTTGTCTACCCCCTTCACGATGGCGGTGTTGCCTTCCACTTCGATATTGGCGCCCATGCGGTTCAGCTCGGGTACGTGCATGAAGCGGTTTTC
>JAIXTB010000015.1 GCA_027484385.1 Neisseriaceae bacterium
AACGCCCTGCACAGCGACGCCGCCCGCGCCGAGGCCGAAATGGCCGCACTGGATGCCGTGCTGGCGCGCGAAGCCGCCGGCGAACAGCTGGCCGGCTGGCTAGCCAGCCAGCAGCTGGCCGATGCACCGGCACTGTGGCAATGCCTGCAGGTAGACGACGCCTGGCGCACCGCGGTCGAAGTGGTGCTGGGCGAGCGCTTGGCCGCCCGCGCAGGCCAGGCCGGCGATGCCGTGCCGCCCGCCCCGCTGGCGCTGGTAGATGCTGCAGGCGTTGCCGAGTCGACTACCGGGCCGCGCCCGGCCCTGCTACAACAACTGACGGTAGACGCTGCCTTTGCCGGCGCGCTGGCCGATTGGCTGGCCGGCGTCTACTGTGCGGCCAACCTGGACGACGCCATGGCCCGCCGCGCCGAGCTTGCCGCCGGCGAGTGCTGGGTCACGCCGCAAGGCCACCGCGTCAGCCGCCATGCCGTACATTTTCATGCTGCACAAGCTGGCGATGGCATGATGGCACGCAAGGCCGCGCGTGATGCGGCTGCAGAGCGGCTGGCCGCCTTGCAGCCGCAGCAGCACGACGCACAGCGCCGCCGCGATAGCGTGGTCTCCATGCTGGGCATGCTGGCCGAAGCCATCCGCGCGCAAAAATCTGCCGTGTCGCGGCTGGAGGCGGAGCTGAACGCCGCCACGGTGGAGCACGTGAAGCATGAGAAGGGGGCAGGGCAGGGCGCGGCCCGCCTGGCGGCCATTCACGCCGAACAGCAGCGCCTGCAAGACGAGCGCAGCACCGCGCAAGACACCATTGCCGACGCCGAGCTACTGGCCGAAGAAAACGCCATGCAGCTGGAAGAGCTGGCCGAGCAGCTGGAAGACGCCCGCTTGGCGCGCCTGAACGCCGAAACCGGCCTGGAGCTGGCGCGTAACAAAACCCGCGACGCCGAGCGCCAGCTGCACGAAATCAAGCTGGCCCAGCACACCGCCGAGCAAAAAGTGGCCGAGCTGGCGCGCCGCGCACGCGAGCTGGCCGAGCGCGACCAGCAGCTGCAAGAGCGCCTGGAAACGCTGGTGATGGAAGCCGAGACGGTAGAAGAGGCCGCGCCGGACGATGTGCTGCAAGAAGCGCTGGCCGTGCGTGAGACACGCGAACACAGCCTGTCCGCCACCCGCGACCAGCTGAATGCCCTGACTGAAGCCCTGCGCCAGTACACGCAGCGGCAGCAGGAAATCAACGCCGCGCTGCCAGCGCTGCGCGAAGCGCGCTCCGACTGGCTGTTGAAACACCAGGAAGCCCGGCTCAATGTAGAGCGCTTCGACGAAGAGCTGAAAACCGCCGAGGCCGACGAGGCGGCGCTGCTGCCGCACCTCACCGACGCGGTCAAACCCAATGCGCTGGCCGCCGAGATCGCCCGGCTGGCGCGCGCCATCGATGGCCTGGGGGCAGTGAACCTGGCGGCGCTGCAAGAGCTGGAAGAGGCCAAAAAGCGGGGCGACTATCTGGCGAGCCAGACCGACGACCTGATGCAGGCCATGGCCACGCTGGAAGAAGCCATCGCCAAAATCGATGGCGAAACCCGCGACATGCTGCAAGCCACTTACGACGCCGTTAACGCCAAGATGAGCGAGTTTTTCCCCACGCTGTTTGGTGGTGGCCGCGCCGAGCTGGTGCTCACCGGTGAAGACTTGCTGTCGGCGGGTATCCAGATCATTGCCCAGCCGCCGGGCAAGAAAAACAGCACCATCCACCTGCTATCCGGTGGCGAAAAGGCGCTTACTGCCATGAGCCTGGTGTTCTCGCTATTCAGCCTGAACCCGGCGCCATTCTGCCTGCTGGACGAGGTAGACGCGCCGCTGGACGACGCCAATACCAGCCGCTTCTGCGACCTGGTCAAGAAGATGGCCGCGCATACGCAGTTCCTGTACATCAGCCACAACCGCCTCACCATGGAAATGGCCGAGCAACTGGTGGGCGTGACTATGCAGGAGCAAGGCTGCAGCCGCATCGTGGCGGTGGATATTGTCGAAGCGCTGAAAATGCGCGAAACGGCCTAACCCATGCGGCGCGCGCTGCTGGCCTCGCTGCTGCTGCATGCCGTGTTGCTGTGCGGCCTGGCGGCAGTGTGGTCGCCGCCGCAGGCGATAGACGCACCGCTGCTGATCAGCCTGCAGCCAGCGCCCGCAGTGGCTGCTGCGAACCGGCCAGTAGCGGCACACGGTACGTCAGCACCACGAAAACCTTCTGCAGCACAGCCGGACAGGGCGATGTCGGTGCCGTCTGTGAATGCGGCCAACCCTGTCGCGCCTGACAGTAGCAAGGTGCCCATGCCGGCAGCCGTGCCTGCTGCGGCCAACCCGGCAGCGGCGACGCCCAGTGTGGTAGCCGCTGCGGCACCTGCCACGCAAGCCGCGCCGAACACGGGCCGTGGCGCGGGCGAAACGGCTACCCAGCTGGTGGCCAGCAGCCGCCCGGCCAGGGTGTTGCAGGCCCCGCGGCCCGATTACCCCGTCATCTCGCGCGATCTGGGCGAGCAAGGCGTGGTAATGTTGCGGCTGGCGATAGATGCTGATGGCACATTGCTACGCACCGAGCTGCAAAAAAGCAGCGGTTTTACCCGCCTGGACAGGGCGGCACGCGATGGCGTGACGCGCTGGCAGTTTCAGGCCGCACAGGAAAACGGGCGCCCGGTAGCGGCCCAGCTGGTGCTGCCAGTGCGCTTTTCCCTTGACGAAAATTGAACAAAACGCTAAATGACGTACTGATTCACGCGCCGTACCCCCATGGGGGTTTGTTATAATACCGGTTCGGATAATGGCTGCTGCTGTGGAAAAAGCTCAATGAGCGAAATGAAAATAGGCATCTTGTTGCTGAGTGCATTGGTGGTAGCACTGGTATTCGGCTTCAATTTTTATCAGGAATGGCGCTTTCGCAAGAAGACCAGCCAGGCCTTTGCACGCCATCACGCCGACGTGCTGCTGGACGTGCCCAAGAACAATGTGCGCGATGGCCAGCAGGCGCGTCTGGAGCCGGTGCTGCTGGATGACGACGAAGACAGCGCCCCAGCCTACCTGAACGATATTCCGCCGCCCGCGCCGGTTGTGCGTGCGGCCCCGCCCGAGCCCGTGGCCCCTGCCGTGCCGGAAACACCGGAGCTGGACGCTGCCGACCACCAGGCCCTGGTGGTATCGCTGCTGGACCCGTCGCTGGACTTTATTGCCGAAGTCGCCTTTGCCCAGCCGCAGGAGCTGGGGCAGCTGCCGCGTTTTAATGTGGCCAAACGTGTGCAGGCCATTTTGCGTACCGAGCGCGGCCTGTGGAAACCGGCCGAAATCCTGCCGGGTACCCGCTACAAACAAGTGAATTTCGGCTTGCAGCTGGTAGACCGCGGTGGTGCGGTTACCGAGCAGGAGCTGGCCAGCTTCTGCCAGCAGGTCAGCCACTACGCCGAAAAGCTGGGTGCCCAGGTAAGCTTCCCGCAGCGTCAGCAAAAACTGGTGTCGGCGCGCGAGCTGGACCGCTTTTGCGTGGATGTAGACGTGCTGATCGGCATCAATATCGTGGCCGGCAGCCCCATCGCCGGTGCCCGCCTGCGCAGCGTGGCCGAAGCCGCCGGCCTGCAGCTGGAGCCCGATGGCCAGTTCCACTATCTGGCGGATTCCGGCAACACCCTGTTCTCGCTGGCGTCGGCCGACCAGACCCCGTTTACCCTGCATACCTTGCTGGACAAGCAATTCCCCGCACTGACACTCATGTTTGATGTGCCGCGTGTGGCTGGTGGGGTGGCGGTATTCGACCGCGCCGTGCAGTTTGCCAAGCACCTGTCGCAAGAGTTTGACGCCCAACTGGTAGACGATAACCGCCGCGTCCTCAGCGACCAGGGCCTGGCGCAGATCCGCGACCAGCTGATCCGCATCTACGGCAATATGGACGACCGTGGCATCGCGCCGGGTAGCGTGGCTGCCCTGCGGCTGTTTGCCTGAGCGGCCAGCGCTTCCCATTCATTACCACGCCGGCAGCTGCCGGCGTGCTGCATTCCAGGTCAGGCCATGAGCACACTACCCGCCACCGCCCAGCACCGCGCCACCGAGCTGGCGCAGCTGCTGGAACGCTACAACCATCAATATTATGTACTGGACGCCCCAACCGTACCGGACGCCGAGTACGACCGCCTGTTTCGCGAGCTGCAGCAGCTAGAGGCGGACTTTCCCGCGCTGCGGCACGATACCTCTCCCACGCAGCGTGTGGGCGGCGAGGCGCTCCCGGCTTTTGACAGCGTGACGCACGCGGTGCCCATGCTGTCGCTGGGCAATGCGTTTTCCGATATGCAGGCCGATGACTTTGCCGTGCGCCACGCCGAGCTGATCGCTTTCGACGAGCGAGTTGGCCGCGACCTGGCAGCGGCTAACTTGGCCTACGCCACTGAGCCCAAGTTCGATGGCCTGGCTATCAGCCTGCTGTACCGCGACGGTGAGCTGGTGCAGGCCGCCACCCGCGGTGATGGCAGCAGCGGCGAGAACGTTACCGCCAATATCCGCACTGTGCGCGCCATTCCGCTGCGCCTGCATGGCGATGCCGTGCCATCTTTGCTGGAGGTGCGCGGCGAGGTGCTGATGCTCAAGCGCGATTTCGAGCGGCTGAACGAAGCCCAGCGCGAGCGCGGTGACAAGCCGTTTGCCAACCCGCGCAATGCCGCCGCCGGCAGCCTGCGTCAGCTGGATTCGCGCATTACCGCGCAGCGGCGGCTATCGTTCTTTGCTTACGCCATCGCCCAGGTAGAAGGTACCGACTGGCCTGCCACGCACGATGCCGAAATGGACTGGCTGGCTGCGCTGGGTTTCCCGGTGGTACAGGCCGATTTGCGGCCGGTGGTGCACGGCGCACAGGGGCTGGCGGCCTATTACGAAAGCGTACTGGCGCGCCGCGCCAGCCTGCCGTTCGAGATCGACGGTGTGGTGTACAAGCTGAACAGCCGCGCGCAGCAAGACCGCCTGGGCTTCGTGTCGCGCGCGCCGCGCTGGGCCATTGCGCATAAATTCCCTGCTGAAGAAGCGCTCACCGTGGTGGAGGCCATCGAGGAGCAGGTTGGCCGCACCGGCGCCATTACCCCGGTGGCGCGGCTGCAGCCGGTGTTTGTCGGCGGTGTCACCGTGACTAACGCCACGCTGCACAACGAAGACGAAGTACGGCGCAAGGACGTGCGCGTGGGCGATACCGTGATCGTGCGCCGTGCCGGTGATGTGATCCCCGAGGTGGTCGCTGTGGTGCCGGACAAGCGCCCGATGCGGCCAACTTTGGGCGGCGACCTGTTCAGCAGCAGTGAAGAGCCGATGTATGACGCCTACCGCCTGCCCACGCACTGTCCGGTATGCGGTAGCCACGTGGTGCGCGAAGAAGGCGAAGCCATTGCCCGCTGCAGTGGCGGCCTGGTGTGCAAGGCGCAACGCACGCAAGCCATCCAGCACTTTGCCGGGCGCCGCATGATGGACATCGACGGCCTGGGCGAGCGTTACATCGACAAGCTGGTGGAGTTTGACTACGTGCGCAGCGTGGCCGATCTGTACCGCCTGACACTAGCTGACCTGCTGGAGATGAAGCGCCGCGCCGACGAGCAGGAAGGCATCACGCCGGAAACGGTGAAGGCCGGCAAGGTGGCCACCAAGTGGGCCGAAAATCTGATTGACGCCATCGCTGCCAGCAAGACGCCACCGCTGGCGCGCTGCCTGTTTGCGCTGGGTATTCGCCATGTGGGCGAATCCACTGCCAAAACCCTGGCCGACTGGTTGGGCAGCCTGGATCACATCCGCCAGGCGCCGCGCGCGGTGCTGGCGGCGCTGCCGGATATCGGCGGCGTGGTGGCCGATGCCATTGCCGAGTTCTTTGCCGAGGCGCAGAACGAGGCGGTGATCGACGCGCTGCTGGCAGCGGGGGTCACGCCCTCAGGCCAGCAAACGCCCCGTGCACAGCTGCACGACAAGCTGGCTGCGGCTAACCTGTACGCCCGCCTGGGCGTGCCGCGGCTGACCGAGGTGCGGGCGCAGCAGTTGGCCGCATTGCAGCCCGAAATCGCCGTGCTGGCAGCCATGCAGCGTGTGGACATCATCCAGCTGGCGCTGCCGGCCGAGGTGGTAAACGCGCTGGCTGACTGGCTGGACGTGGCGGCCAACCGTGCTGCGCTACAGCAGCTGGCTGCCTACCGCGCAGCTTTGCTGGCGCAGACGCCGGCCGAAGTGGTGGCCAATCTGAACGAAGCCGTGGCCGGCAAAACCTTTGTGCTGACCGGCACCCTGCCCACCATGGGGCGCGACCAGGCCAAGGCGCTGGTGGAAGCCGCGGGGGGCAAGGTCAGCGGCAGCGTATCCAAGAAAACCCATTACGTGGTGGCGGGGGCCGAGGCGGGCAGCAAGCTGGACAAGGCGCTGGCGCTGGGCGTGACCGTACTGGACGAAGCCGGCTTGCTGGCATTGCTGGGCTAAAACATGAATCATCAGCACGAGCAGTGGTTCCACCAGGCCAACCAGCTGCAAGCCGTAGGGCAGCTGGCCGAGGCCGCTGTCTTATGGCAGCGCCTGTTACAGCTGGCGCCGGGCGACTGGCAGGCCAGGCTGAACCTAGCCAATGTGTGGCAGGCGCAAGCGCAGTACGAGCCAGCGCTGGAGGCCTATCTGCTGGTATTGCAGCAGGCACCGCACTCGCTGTCGGCCAAATGCAACTTGGCCCAGCTGTTAAAGACACTGGGCGAGTACGAGGTGGCAGCCCAGCTGCTGCAGGAGGTGCTGGCACAAGACGCCCAGCACATCGATGCGCTGTCTGCCTTGTCGCTGGTATGCCTATACCTGTGCCAGAACGACCTGGCAGTAGACTTTGCCCACCAGGCATGCGCCTTGGCACCCGATCGGCCGGCATTGGTGGCCAACCTAGGTTTGCTGCTGACGCAGGCGCGGCAGTATGAGGAGGCCGAGTCTGTATTGAGTGCAGCCATAGCACGCTTTGGTGACTTGCCGGACCTGCGCTGGAACCGCGCCATCGTGCGCTTGTACCAAGGGCAGTACGAGGCGGCATGGCCCGATTACGAAGCCCGTTTCGCGTCGGTGTTGCCCGCCCGGCATACCGCGTTAATGCGCTTTGACCCGCTACGCCACCATGGTGGCCATGTATTGCTGTGGGCTGAGCAGGGTCTGGGCGATAGCATCATGGTGATGCAGCTCTTGCCTGCGCTGCAGCAGCGTTTTGCTCTGCAGCTGACGATTGAGGCGCCGGTCAGCCTGCATGGCTTGTTTGCGCAGTTGTTGCCGGGGGCGGTATTGCTGCAGCCAGGCGAGCCGGTGCAGGTTGATGCACAGCTGCCGATGATGTCGGTGCCTGCGGTGCTGGCGCTGCCGCGCCAGGCGCTGGCTGGCCGACCTTATCTGGCGGCATCTGCAGATAGTGTGGTGGCATGGCAGAAAAAAGTCACCGCGTGTGCCGTCTCAGGCCGGCGTCTGGGGCTGGTGTGGTCCAGCGGGGTATGGTCGGCGGCCGGTGCGGCCAACTATAACCATGAGCGCAAGAGTATCCCGGCGGCACAGCTGGCCGCGCTGGCCAATGTGCCGGGGGTAAGCTGGTTTGCGCTGCAGCCAGGCTGTGATAGCCAGCAGCTACCTGTGCCGGTTATTGATCTGACGCCTGACATACAGGGTTTTGACGATACCGCCGCGCTGATGGCAGCGCTGGATGGTGTGGTGACCGTGGATACTGCGGCAGCACATTTGGCCGCAGCCATGGGCAAGCCGGTGTGGGTGCTGATGCGCTATGAAGGGGCACCGTTTTTTGGCCAGCAAGACGATATACCTTGGTACCGTGGGGTAGTCGTATGCAGGCAGGCGCGGCCCGGAGTGTGGGGAGAGGCGCTTGCAAAATGCATCGATATGATAAAATCACGGCAACCTAGGTAGCGCCGGGTTCGTCTGGTGATGCCACCACTGAGCTTTTCAACTTTTCAGGAATTGTCATGCAAAAAATCCGTAAAGCTGTGTTCCCGGTCGCCGGCATGGGGACACGTTTCTTGCCCGCCACCAAGGCCAGCCCGAAAGAGATGCTGCCTGTGGTGGATAAGCCATTGATCCAGTACGCGGTAGAAGAGGCGGTGGCTGCGGGTATTACCGAGCTGATCTTCATTACCGGGCGTAACAAGCGCAGTATCGAAGACCATTTCGACAAGGCCTACGAGCTGGAAACCGAACTGGAAAACCGCAACAAGAAAAAACTGCTGGAGCTGGTGCAGGAAATCTTGCCATCCAATGTTAGCTGCATCTATATCCGCCAGGCCGAAGCGCTGGGTTTGGGCCATGCCGTACTGTGCGCCAAGCCGGTGGTGGGGGACGAGCCGTTTGCCGTGATTCTGGCGGATGACCTGATTGCGGGCGAGCCAGGTGCCATGGAACAGATGGTGCGCCTGTTCGACGACACGCACAGCTCGGTACTGGGCGTGGAAACCGTGGCGCGTGAGGAAACCGGCTCTTACGGTATCGTTGAGGTGCAGAAGAACGTTCGCGGCCATCAGGAAGTGGCCAGCATTGTGGAAAAACCGCATCCGGACGTGGCGCCATCCAACCTGGCAGTAGTTGGCCGCTATATCCTGACCGCGCGTATTTTCGAGAAGCTCATCAATACCGTACCGGGCGCAGGCGGCGAAATCCAGCTGACCGACGGTATCGCAGCGCTGATGAAAGACGAGCCGGTACTGGCCTTGCCATTCCAGGGTACCCGTTACGATTGCGGCTCCAAGCTGGGTTATCTGAAAGCGACAGTAGAATACGGCCTGAAACACCATGAAGTCGGTACCGACTTCAGCGCCTACCTGAATTCGCTACAACGCGGCTAATCCCGCATTGACATTTTGCGCCGCCTTGGTCATAAAGGCGGCGTTTGTTTTTTGAAAGGAAATACCATGCCTAATGTTGCCGAAGCCCGTGGCATTCTTAATAGCTCCGATATTCTGTTCACTGCAGCAGAAGTGGATGCTGCCGTAGACCGCATGGCAGAAGAAATCACTGCCGAGCTGGGTGAAACCTACCCGCTGGTGCTGTCTGTTATGGGTGGTGCCGTGGTGTTCACCGGCCAGCTGCTGCCGCGCCTGTTGTTTCCGCTGGATTTTGACTACGTGCACGTATCCCGTTACGGCGATAAAACCCAAGGCGGCGAGCTGGTGTGGAAAACCGCACCGAAAGAAGACGTGCGCGACCGCGTAGTCTTGGTGCTGGATGATATTCTGGACGAAGGCCACACCATGGCCGCTATCCGCGACAAAGTGCTAGAAATGGGCGCCAAAGCCTTCTACAGCGGCGTATTCGCCAACAAGCTGATCAGCAAGGAAAAGCCGATCAAGTCCGACTTCGTGGGCCTGGACGTGCCGGATCGTTACGTGTTCGGCTACGGCATGGACGTGCGCGGTGCCTGGCGTAACCTGCCGGCCATTCATGCGCTGAAGTAATGTGTTACACGGGGACGGGCGTTCTCTTGCTACCGCTCCCGCTTGCACCTGGTCTCAAAGCCCACAACATAAATACTGTGGGCTTTTTCATGCCTTCGGATTAGAATTATTGAAGAAAAATACCAAGCTGAGCCACATGATTGCTTGCCCTGATTAGCTGCCCGCCAGGGCCAGCGTATTTCAGGCGGGCAAACGGATAATAAGGAGAACGCCATGCTTGCCATCATCGGGGGAAGTCGTCTTGTCTCCCTGCCCATTCTTGATGTTACCCATCGCCAGATCGTTCGCACGCCGTATGGCGAGCCATCCTGCGCCCTGACTTTTGGCAATGTGGGCGCGCGTAGCGTCGTGTTCATGGCGCGGCATGGTTATGGCAACTCCATTGCCCCGCACGAAATCAACTACCGCGCCAATTTGTGGGCCTTGCGCCATGTGGGCGCGCGTGAAGTGATTGCCATCGGTAGTGCGGGCGGTATCCGCCCCGATATGCACACCGGCAGCCTGGTACTGCCACACGATGTGCTGGACTATACCTATGGCCGCAAGCACACCCTGTTCGAAGGTGCAGAGCATGCCATGCGTCATATCGATTTCAGCGAGCCTTACCACTCGGCACTGCGCCAGCGTTTGCGGTTGGCGGCCGCGGGGGCCGGTTTGAACGTGATCAGCTCGGGCGTCTATGCCTGCACACAAGGGCCCCGGCTGGAAAGTGTGGCAGAAATCCGTAAGCTTGAGCGCGATGGTGCCGATATAGTAGGGATGACCGGTATGCCGGAGGCGGCGCTGGCTGCCGAGCTGGCGCTGGACTATGCCGCCTTGTGCATTGTCACCAACCGCGCGGCTTCGCAGGGCCGCCAGGGTGCCGAGCAGGATTTTTCCCCAGACATTATCGCCAGGAGCACGCAAGACGTCGCAACCCTGTTGAAAGCCTTCTGCATCTGAACCGATGCCCGCGAGATGAGAGGATAAAGTAGATGGCCGTTCGTACGGATCTGCTGCTGGATATCGTAGCCCAGTACCATGACCAACCCTTTGTGCAATCTGCCAAGGGGGCGCTCACCTATCGCCAGTTTTACGGCAATGCCGTACGCTTGCTGAACTTCCTGATCGACCGTGGCGTGCGCCGTGGCGACCACGTGGTGGTCAGCCTGGAAAACCGTACCGAATACCTGGAGCTGGTCATGGCACTGGCGCTGGGTGGCATGGTGATGTGCCCGGTAGACCCGGCGGCCAGTATCCAGCAGCTCAATAAGGTCAAACAGCTGGTGAATGCCAGCTACACCATTACTGCCTACTCGCAGCTGGCGTATGCGCTGGATGAGACCTTGCCCGACTACTGCCACCAGGGCGAGCTGGATGACCCTTTCCTGATCGTTTTCTCGTCCGGCACCACCGGCATGCCCAAGGGCATTGTGCAGTCGTTTGGCCGTTTCTTTCAGGGTGCGGCCCGGTTTGCCCAGCATGCCGGCAAGCAGGCCGGTGCGCTGACACTGCATAACTGGCCCATGTTCTATAACGCCGGCCTGTTCAACCTGTTTGCCTGCCCGTTCATGACCGGTGGCCGCATCTGGGTAGGGGAGCGTTTTACCGCCAAGCAGATGGGCCAGTTCTGGCAAACCATTCGCGAACAACAGCCGGACATTGTTTACCTGTCGCCCACCATGATGGCGTCGCTCAGCAAGACCCTGCGCTTTTTCCCGGATACCGCCGGCCTGCTGCAGCACGCACGCGTGATCTCTACCAGCTCCATCCTGTACCCGGCTATCCGTCAGGCCTTCCAGCAGCAATGTGGCGCCACCGTTTACCCCTGCTTTGGCATTACCGAGCTGGGCGGGTCGTTTACCGTGGGCGATGCGCACAGTGCGGACTTCTCGGTAGGGCAGGTCATGCCAGGTGTGCAGGTCAGCCTGGCAGCAGAGGATGGCGAGCTGCTGGTGAGTACGCCTTACATGGCGCTGGGTTATCTGAACCCGTCGGGCGGTATCGACCGTTTCGACCCGGCCCAGCCTTTCTGCAGCGGTGACCTGGCCACGCTGGCCGGTGACGAGCTGATCATCCACGGCCGCAAGAAAAAAAAAAAAAAAAAAGGCGGCGAGAACATTCACCTGGTGGAAATCGAAGAAATCGTGCAGGGCAGCGGTTACTGCGTGGAATGCTACGCCGTGGGCAAGCCGGACGTGTTCTGGGGCGAAACCTACGACCTGTTCTTTACTATCGATAACCCGCAGGACGAGGCGCAAGTGCGCGAAAAACTGATGCGGCTGATGAACGACAGCCTGCCGCAAGCGCTGCGCCCCGAGCATATCGTGCGCGTGGACGAGGTGCCCCGTACTGCATCCGGCAAGCCGATGAAACGGCTGATCCGCTATACGGAGTGCCAATGAGCCCCGCGCTGCTTTATACGCACGACCCGCGTACCGGCCAGCCGCTGGGCGGCTACCCCTTGAGCGATGCGGCCAACGTTGGCCGCGTGGCACAGCAGTCTGCAGCTGCATGGGATACGCACTGGCACCACACCACCACGGTACAGCGTGCGGGCGCATTACAGGCCGTGGCCGCCGCCATGCGCCAGCAACAGCAGGCCTTTGCCCAGGCAGAGGCGGCCGATACCGGCAAACCGCTGGCCGCGGCCTGGCAAGAAGTGGACGGCGCCATTGCCTTATGGGAATACGCCGCCGCCCTGGCGCTGACCCGGCAGGGCGAAAACCATACCCAAGCCCGCGCCGGGGGCATGGCGCTGACGCTGGACGAGCCGATTGGCCCGGTCGCGCTGATCGTACCGTGGAATTACCCGCTGATTACCGTGGCCGAACGCCTGCCGTTTGCGTTGGCGGCCGGCTGCAGCGTGGTGGTGAAACCATCGGAGCTGGCCGTCGGGGCCTTGCCGTTGTTGGCCGAGCTGCTGGCCAGTCTGTTGCCCGAGCACACGGTGCAGTTTGTCTATGGCCAGGGCCCCGAGGTCGGCGAGGCACTGGTGAGCCACCCGGCTATCCGCATGGTGGCTTTTGTCGGTTCTACCCGGGTTGGCCGCATCATCGAACAAGCTGCCGCCCTGCACGGCAAGCGCTTTGCCGGCGAGCTGGGTGGAAATAACTATGTACTGGTGGCCGCCGATGCCGATATAGCTGTAGCAGCGCGTGCGATTGCCGCTGGGCTGTTGCGTAACGGTGGCCAAGCCTGCATTGCCGGCAACCGCGTACTGGTGGACCCGGCGGTGGCCGATGCGCTGCTGGCCAGCTTGCCGCAGGCCATGGCCGAGCACCTGGCGGCCAACCCGCTGCAACCCATGATTACCCTGGCGCACCGTCAGCAGCTGGCTGCCTATGTTGACCAGGCCGAGTCTGCCGGCTGGCAGCGTGTACCGGTGAGCCAGGTGCCGGGCGACGGGCAGTTTTTCGGGCCGGTACTGTTGGATGGCTGCCACCCGGACAGCCCGCTGTTCCATCAGGAAATCTTCGGCCCCGTGCTGACTATTACCAGGGTGCCCCAGGCGCAGTTTGTGTCTGCTTTGCAGCAAAGCGAGCACGGCCTGGCCTTGTATGTGTGGTCGGCCAACCTGACGCAGGCCATGCAGCTGGCCCGGCAGGTACGCGTGGGCCGTATATGGATCAACGCCGACCCCACGCAGTGGGTGGGCGGCTTGCCGGTTGGTGGTTTTGGCGCGTCGGGCTTGGGGCGCGAATGCGGGCTGCAGGGCCTGTCCGCTTATTGTGTGCCCAAGTCTGTGCTTATTGGCTGACCCCTCATTGGATTGAATTGGAAGAATACGCTTATGAGCCAGATATCCCGTCCGCTTTCCCTGGTGGAAAAACTGAAGCAGGAAACCGTGCAGGAATACATTCAGCGCTTCCTGTGGAATAAAAGTAATACCGCCCCTTTCGTGGTGGAGCTGGACCCAACCACCGCCTGCAACCTGGCGTGCCACGACTGCATCAGCGCCAACCTGCTGAACCAGGGCGGCATCGATGGCGAGCGCCTGCTGCGGCTGGCGCAAGAGTTTGCCCAGCACGGCGTGCGTGCCGTGGTGCTGATCGGTGGCGGCGAGCCCATGGCGCACCCCAAGTTTGGCGAGCTGGTGCGTGCGCTGCATCAAAGCGGCATCAAGGTGGGGGTGACTACGAACGGTACCTTGATGCACCGTTATATGGACGAGTGCACCCAGATGACAGACTGGCTGCGCGTGTCGGTGGATGCGGGCAGCGAAGACGTGTTTTCCGAGTTCCGCCCGCACGCCAGCGGCAAATCGCAGTTCCCGCTGGTGATCGACAATATGCGCAAAATGGCGGCCAACAAGCGTGGTTTGCTGGGCTATTCCTTCTTGCTGCTGACCAAGTACAACACGGATGGCAGCATCCAGAGCACCAATGCAGTCGATATCGAAAAGGCCGCGGTGCTGGCCAAGGAAATCGGCTGTGACTATTTCGAAGTCAAACCCGCATTCGACATGATGCACTTCCTGCAGCAGCAGGATAAGAGCGTGGTCGAGCTGGTGAATGCACAGCTGAAGAAGATTCGCGAGCTGGCCGACGATCACTTCAAGATCATTGCCCCCTTCACGCTGGAAGAAGCGCTCAATGGTGTGGGCGTCCAGATCAAGCCCTATAACCGCTGCCTTACCGCCGAGCTACGCACCGTCATTACCCCCAGCGGTGCCTATGTCTGCCCGTATCACCGCGGCAACCTCAATATGCGTATTGGCGATATTGCCAAAGTCTCGCTGGAAGAGCTGTGGAAAGGCGATCGCCGCAACAAGGTGATGGAGCGGGTAGACCCGGCCAAGCACTGCACCTTCCACTGCATTCGCCATGAATCCAACCTGCTGCTGGAAAAAATGGCCGCCGGTGAAATGGTCGAGCCAATTTCTGACTTTGACCTGTTCATCTGATATGAGCTATCTGACGAAAGAGGCCCTGCTGGCGCTGGGCTTCAGCCAGGTGGGCGACGACGTGAAAGTGTCGCCGCTGGCACGCCTGTATGCGATTGAAGGCAGCCTGGGCAACCGTGTTCGCATCGATGACTTTGCCATCCTCACCGGCCAAATCGAGCTGGGGGACGACGTGCATGTTTCGCCGTTCTGCTTTTTGGGCGGCACCGGCGGGCGTATCCGCCTGGGGCACGGTGCCGGTATGTCCACCCATGTCAGCCTGTTTACCAAGAGTGACGATTACAGCCGGGCGCAAGCCGGCCCGCGCGACAAGGTATGCGGGGACATTACCCTGGGGCGCTATACTATTCTTGGGGCGCAGTGTGTGGTGCTGCCTGGGGCGGATATTGGCGAGGGGTGCAATTTCGGCGTGGGCTGCGTGGTCAGCGGTGCCATCCCTGCTGGCAGGGCTTACGTCAGCATGGGTATCAAGATGGTGAATGTCGGCAAGGGGGAGGCATGATGGATAACACGCAATGGATTGCTACTTTTTTCCAGGAAGAAAGCGCGGTAAGCCTGCTGGTAGACAAACCCGTTTTTGCCCAGGTGGATTCTTTTGCCGTGGTGGGCTTCCTGATTGCCTGCGATGAGCGCTTTGCTGATTTTTCGGCGGTGGACACTGACCAACTGGCCCAGCTGACGCTGGCCGAGCTGGCGGCTGTGCTTGATACCTTGCAGAACTGAACCAGATGCACCGCGCGGATTTTGACGCTGCCAGCTACCCCTGGGTTCGCCAGGCCCTGCAGCAGGCAAACCAGGCATTGCGCCAGGCCGACTTTAGCTGTTTGCTGGCGGGCGATGGCGAGTTTTTGCCGGGTGTTGCCTACACCCGGGGTTGCCCCTTATGTGACCACTCAGCGGCCAACGCACGCAGGCTATTCAGAGCGCACGGTATGCATATCATGGCGTGCGCAGTCTGTGGTTTTGTTTATAGCCGCGACGTACTGATATCGGGGGCCGAACAGGCGCGTTACCGGCAGAGCCAGTCCAGGTGGCTGTAAAGGACCGTATGGAAAAAATACCATTTGTCAAACCACACATTAGTGGTACCGAGCTCGCCTATTTGCAGCAGGTGTTGGATAGCGCATCGTTGTCCGGAGATGGCGTTTTTACACGCAAATGCCAGGCTTGGTTGGAAAGCC
>JAIXTB010000179.1 GCA_027484385.1 Neisseriaceae bacterium
CTTCGCTAAAATGGCCGGCATGCGAACCTTGTTGATACTGGGCAGCGGCGATGTCGCCTTGCGCGCCCTTCCCCTGCTGACGCCACACTGGCGGGTCATTGCACTGCTACGCCGCCCGGAAGCTGCCGCCATCTGGCGCGCGCATGGCGCGCTGCCGCTATTGGCTAACCTGGACGACAAAAACAGCCTGTCGCGTATCGCGGGCCTGGCCGACGCCGTGCTGTACACCGCACCGCCGCCGGAACAAGGCCGTATAGACCCCAGAATGCGCAAGGTCTTGTCGCAGCTGGCAAAAACGGGGAGTCTACCACAGCAAATCGTCTATATCAGCACCAGCGGCGTGTACGGCAATGCCGATGGCAAGTGGCTGGACGAGACCGCTCCGCTGCGGCCAACCTCCCCCCGCGCCCAGCGCCGTGTCGATGCGGAACGCTGCCTGCGCGCCTTTGCCGTCGCCCACGGCACCGCGCTCACCATCCTGCGCGCACCCGGCATCTACGCCGCCGAGCGCCTGCCGCTGGCCCGCCTGCAAAACGGCACCCCGCTGATCAACGCCAGCGAAGACAGCATCAGCAACCACATTCACGCCAGCGACCTGGCACGCCTGTGCGCCGCCGCCCTGCAGCGCCGCCGCAGCGGCATTCGCGTGTACAACGCCTGCGACAGCCAGCCCCTGCCGGTAGGCGAATGGTACGACCAGCTGGCCGACACCCTGGGCCTGCCGCGTGCACCGCGCCTGCCCCGCGCCCAGGTACAGCAGCAGGTATCGCCCGGGCTATGGTCATTCATGGCCGAGTCGCGCCGCCTGAGCAATGCCCGCCTGCTGCGCGAGCTACCCGGCTGCCTGCATTACCCCACGGTAGGCCACCTGCTGCGCACGCTGGGGCGCTAGCGCGGTTGCCACAACAGCCGGCCGGCCAGCAAGGCAAACACGCCGCCCAGCACATACTGCGGCCAACGTCGGGCTGGGGCGGCCAGCAAACCACGCGCCAGCCGGCTGGCCGCCACAATCACCACCCCATTCACCAATAGCCCTACCCCATTCAGCACCGTGGCCAGCAACAGGAACCACACCACCAGCGACCCATGCGCGGGCGGGACAAACTGCGGGAACAGTGCCAGCACGAACAAGGCCATTTTAGGGTTGAGCAAATTGGTCCACAGCCCCTGGCGAAAAGCGGTGCCCGCTGACAAGCCTGTGCTTGCAGCCATCACTGACGCAGGTTGGCCACCGCGCACGCAGCCCCAGGCCAAGTACAGCAAATACCCCGCGCCAAGGTAGCGGATCAGATCGTAAGCCAGCGGCACCAGCTGCAGCAGCTGCGACAAGCCCAAGGCAGCAGCCAGGGCATGGCAATACACCCCGGTCTGAATACCGGCCAGCGTGGCAAAGCCGGCACGCACGCCCTGACTGGCACTGCGCGAAGCGATCAGCAACATATCCGGCCCTGGCGTCAGCGCCAGCACCAACGCAGCCAGGGTAAACAGCGTGATATTTTCCATGCCCGGCATGGCGTATTCCTATTGAACAAGGCAAGACCGCAGCCTAAGTACCCGCCACCGGCAAGTCAACGCCGCGCCGCGCTATCCCGCAGGCGCAAGATTCGGTAACATCGCGATCTTTTTGCAGTTTTTGAGTTCGCACCATGGAAAATCCAGGCTTCAAGCGCGCCATTCGCAGCTTTGTACTGCGTCAGGGCCACCTCTCCGCTTCCCAGCAACGCGCCATCGACGAAGGCATGCCGCGCTGGGGTATCGAATACCGCCCCGAGCAGCTGGACCTGGCCCAGGCCTTTGGCCGCGACGCGCCCAAGATTCTGGAAATCGGCTTTGGCATGGGCGGTGCCACCGCCGAGATTGCGGCCAACATGCCGCATAACGACTACCTGGGCGTAGAAGTCCACAGCCCAGGCGTAGGCAACCTGTTCAAGCTGATCGAAGAAAAGCAGCTCACCAACCTGCGACTGCTGCGCCACGACGCGGTAGAAGTGCTGGACACTATGCTGGCCGACGGCAGCCTGGACGGCGTGCATATCTTCTTCCCCGACCCGTGGCACAAAAAGCGCCATAACAAGCGTCGCCTGATCCAGGCCCCGCTGGTAGAAAAGCTGGTGAAAAAGCTGAAACCGGGCGGCTACCTGCACGCTGCCACCGACTGGGAAGACTACGCCATCCAGATTCTGGAAGTCTTCAACGGCAACACAGACCTGCAGAACACCGCCGAAGCGTACGCACCACGCCCGGACTACCGCCCGCTGACCAAGTTCGAAGCCCGCGGCATCCGCCTGGGCCACGGCGTGTGGGACATCATCTTTACCCGCAAGTAAGCCACGGCTAAGCGTGCAGACAAAGACGGCCAGCCTGGCAACAGGCTGACCGTCTTTTTACATGCCGCACCAGCAGCTAGCCGCCCAGCAGCGCCTCGATATCCGGCAGCAGCTCGTGCGGCTCGGCGGCGGGCTCGTAGCGTTTGACCAGCCGGCCTTTGCGGTCGATCAGGAATTTGGTGAAGTTCCACTTTACCGGGTGCGGGTGGCCGCTTTCCACGCCAGTGAGCCATTGCCACAGCAGGCTGGCGGCGGGGCCGTTGACGTCGCCTTTGGCAAACAGCGGAAAGCTCACGCCAAAGCGTGTCTGGCAAAACGCGCTGATGTCGTCTGCGCTACCCGGCTCCTGCCCGCCAAACTGGTTGCACGGGAAAGCCAGGACGGTAAAGCCGCGCGCAGCCAGGGTGGCCTGCAGTTCTTGCAGGCCCTGGTACTGGCGGGTATAGCCGCATTCACTGGCGGTATTTACCACCAGCACCACCTGGCCCAGGTAATCGGCCAGGGGCTGCGGGCGGCCATCGGCCA
>JAIXTB010000233.1 GCA_027484385.1 Neisseriaceae bacterium
CATCACCAAGGATGGCGTATCCGTGGCCAAAGAAATCGAACTGAAAGACAAGTTCGAAAACATGGGCGCCCAGATGGTGAAAGAAGTCGCTTCCAAGACTTCCGACGTTGCCGGTGACGGTACCACCACCGCTACCGTACTGGCCCAGGCTATCGTGCACGAAGGCATGAAGTTCGTGACTGCCGGCATGAACCCGATGGACCTGAAGCGCGGCATCGACAAAGCCGTTATCTCGCTGGTAGGCGAGATCGCCAAGATCGCCAAGCCTTGCGCCACCACCAAGGAAATCGCCCAGGTAGGCTCCATCTCCGCCAACTCCGATAGCGATATCGGCGAAATCATTGCTACCGCAATGGAAAAAGTCGGCAAAGAAGGCGTGATCACTGTAGAAGACGGCAAATCGCTGCAAAATGAGCTGGATGTGGTAGAAGGCATGCAGTTCGACCGCGGCTACCTGTCCCCGTACTTCATCAACAACCAGGAAAAACAGATTGCCGCACTGGATAATCCGTTCATCCTGCTGTTCGACAAGAAAATCTCCAACATCCGCGACCTGCTGCCAGTACTGGAGCAAGTAGCCAAGTCCGGCCGCCCGCTGCTGATCATTGCTGAAGACGTAGAAGGCGAAGCGCTGGCTACCTTGGTAGTGAACACCATCCGTGGCATCCTGAAAGTCGTTGCCGTGAAAGCCCCGGGCTTTGGCGACCGTCGCAAGGCCATGCTGCAAGACATCGCTACCCTGACCGGCGGCACCGTGATTGCAGAAGAAGTGGGCTTGACCCTGGAAAAAGTTACCCTGGACATGCTGGGCCAAGCCAAGCGTGTTGAAGTGGGTAAAGAAAACTCCACCATCATCGATGGCGCAGGCGATGCCGCACTGATCCAGGCTCGTGTTGCCGAGATCCGTCAGCAAATCGAAGCGGCTACTTCCGACTACGATCGTGAAAAACTGCAAGAGCGCGTGGCCAAGCTGGCCGGCGGTGTTGCCGTGATCAAGGTTGGTGCTGCGACCGAAGTGGAAATGAAAGAGAAGAAAGCCCGCGTGGAAGACGCGCTGCACGCTACCCGTGCTGCAGTGGAAGAAGGCGTGGTACCTGGCGGTGGTGTAGCCCTGCTGCGTGCTCGTTCCACCCTGGCCGATCTGGAAACTGCCAACGCCGACCAGGCTGCTGGCGTGAAGATCGTGCTGAAAGCCATCGAAGCCCCGCTGCGTCAGATCGTGCAGAACGCCGGTGACGAGCCGTCCGTAGTGGTAAACAAAGTGCTGGAAGGCAAAGGTAACTTCGGTTACAACGCTGCCACTGGCGAATACGGCGACATGCTGGAAATGGGCGTACTGGACCCAGCCAAAGTTACCCGCTCCGCGCTGCAACACGCCGCTTCTGTAGCTGGCCTGATGCTGACCACCGACTGCATGGTAGCCGAGCTGCCGGAAGACAAGCCTGCCATGCCAGACATGAGCGGCATGGGTGGTATGGGTGGCATGGGCGGCATGATGTAAGCTGCCTCGCCCGTGCGAAGCCTGAACCCCGCGCTACGGTGCGGGGTTTTTTCATGCATTAAAACAATGCGGCCAACCTGTCACCGGGGGTGGCCGCATTGTTTTGCCCGCACAGTCTGGCACAATGCCGGCTTTATCTTGTGGAGCGTCAACATGAAACGATCAGATTTGCTCAATGCGCTGGACGGCAAGCTGGAGCCATGGCGCTTCAAGGACTACGCCCCCAACGGTCTGCAAGTAGAAGGCTGCGAAGAGATCCGCCGTGTGGTCACCGGCGTCACCGCATCGCAAGCCTTGATTGATGAAGCTATCCGCTTGCAGGCCGATGCCATCCTGGTGCACCACGGTTATTTCTGGAAAAGCGAGGCGGCAGCCATTACCGGTATCAAGCGCCAGCGTATCGCGGCGTTGCTGCATAGCAACATCAACCTGTTTGCCTACCACCTGCCGCTGGATGCACACCCGGCACTGGGTAATAACGCCCAGCTGGGCCAGGTGCTGGGTATGCAGAATGCGGCCCCGTCTCTGGCCGAACCATTGATCTGGACCGGCGAGCTCCCCCAGCGCCAGACAGCGGAGGCGCTGAGCGCACACGTTGGCCGCATCCTGGGGCGGGAAGCCTTGTTGCTAGGGGACAAGACGCGTAGCGTGCAGCGCGTGGCCTGGTGTACCGGTGGGGCGCAGGGTTATTTCGAACAAGCCATCGCTTTGGGCGTGGATGTGTTCATTACTGGCGAAGTGTCTGAGCAAAATCAGCATTTGGCTAATGAAACAGGCGTAAGCTTCATCGCGGCGGGCCATCACGCCACCGAACGCTATGGCGTGAAGGCGCTAGGCGAGTGGCTGGCGAACGATTTTGCCCTGGATGTGCAATTTATCGATCTCTTTAACCCGGTTTGAAAACTAAGCCCCTGTTGTCAATGAGGCGATTTGTCGCATATGCGCTTCAAGTTCCCTCATGGAATCGGGTAGAATTGTAAAGTTTCAAGTTTATAGCTCGGTTTCCACGTTTGAGGATGACTGTAATGAGTGAACAACACGTTGATGCGGGGCGCC
>JAIXTB010000131.1 GCA_027484385.1 Neisseriaceae bacterium
CTCAACGTGATCAGCGCCAGCGGCATCGGCACCGCCCGTGCCATGCTGTACCAGCATGGCGATGTCACCCCGGCGCTGCTGCTGGCCGAGCTACCCGATCACACCAATGCGACAGACCACCTGGCCAATCTGCGCCGGCTGGTACCCGGGCGAGAGCCCGATATCCTGCTGATCGCCCCGCGCTACAGCAGCAGCGCAGCAGAATACGACAGCCCAGCCCCCCTGCTAGTGAAGCCACTCAGCCCGGAACAGCTGCGCCAAGCCATTCTGCACGAACAGCAGTCCCAGCCGCAGCCCACCAGCCAGCCAGGCAAAAAAGGGGGCTGCCTGCAGGGCAAGCAGATCCTGCTGGCGGAAGACAATGTAATCAACCGCCAGATAGCCTGCGAGCTGCTGGAAGATGCTGGCGCCAGCGTAAGCTGTGCCGAGAACGGCCAGCAAGCAGTAGAAATGGCGCTGCACGGCCTGTTTGATGCCGTGCTGATGGACGTGCACATGCCAGTCATGGACGGCATGGAAGCTTCGCGCCAGATCCGTGCCCAGGGGCTCACCACCCTGCCCATCATTGCCGTCACCGCCCATGCCTTCGATGCCGCGCGACAGGAAGCCCTGGAAGCCGGCATGGACGAGCACCTGAGCAAACCCTACACGCCGGAGCAGCTGTACAGCCTGCTGTGCCGCTTTATCGGCCAGCCAAGTGCGGAACAACAACCGGCGAACAGCAGCAACAGCACCAGCACCCCTGCGCTGCCTGGCATACAGCCTGGCCCGCTGCCAATGTCGCTCAACCCGGAGCAGTTCCAGTCGCTGCTGCGCAAGTTCCGCCAGCATCACGCAGACGACGCCAGGCAGCTGCGCCAGGCCTGGCAACAAGGCGATACCGACACCATCCAGCTGATTGCCCACAACCTGAAATCGGTCGGGCACTATATCAATGCACAACACATGCAGCAGCTCGCCAAAGAACTGGATGCCCAAGCCAAAGCTGGCACCCCACCGGCCAAACTGGTTGAAGAGCTGGCTTGCGCCATTGACGACATCCAGGCCGGGCTGAAAGCGCACTTCCACACCACCGAAGATCCACACCGAGAGCCCAGATGAAGACGCTTGCCACCCTTAGCCTCACCCTGCTACTGAGCCCACTGGCCCAGGCGGACAACCTGATTGTGGACCTGGGCACTGCCGAGCGCGCAGCCAGGCTGTTTTCCTACCCCAACTGCCTGAGCAACTGCCCTGCCCCGGATAGCTCGCTGGAGCAAACCGTCAGCCACTGGCTAAGCCAGAGCGTGCAGCGCGACGGCTACACCTCGGCCGTGCGCATTTACCGCAAAGATGACCGCCTGTACGCCGACCTGAACCGTGCGGCCAACCCGGCCAACAAGGACGAAAACAAATACCCGGTACCCGATGACTACGGCGACGCCATCCGCAGCTACCTGGACATCGGCGATATCGGCTACGCCAAAGCCGAAGAGCTGAAAAAGACCCCGCAATGGCAAAGCAACTGGCGCTTTTTCCTGACGCTGGGCATGGCCCTGCGCAACCACAACACCGTCCAGCTGCTGCACTTCCCGCCAGACACCGTGCTGAACGACACGCAAGACTACCTGAGCGCTGCCACCACCGTGCGCTGGGGCAACCTGCTGGGCTTTAATGGCGTGGATGTACGCCAGAACGGCCTGTACCAGACCATCGACGACATCGCTCCCATCGCCGCCCCCGCCGATGCCGGCACCGCACTGGAAGGCGTGTACGACACCTTTACCCCGTACACCTTGGCGCTGATGCAAAGCTGGACCGCACCCAAAGTCGGCCAGAGCGTACCGCGCCCCATGGTGGTACTGGGCAGCCCGGCACGCAAATGGCTGGCCAGCCAGTTCAAGCTGGGCACGCTGAAAGTGGGCGACCAGTTTCCGCTGGACATCGGCAGCAACAAGCAAGTACCCGTAGCCATCGGCAATCACCCCAGCCTGATCTGGAACGCCGGTAGCGACAGCCAGGGTATCAGCATCATGCGCCAGGACCTGACCGTGGCCTGCTGGCAAGCCGCCATGGGCAAAAACCCGTCGGCCGATGCCAAAGCCACCATGGACAGCTGCACACAAACCTGGAAGAACGAGGTACAAGCCTGCCGCCTCTATTACACGTCCATCAAGAACACCAGTTACGCCACCGCCACGCAAAACTGCGCACCGGCCGTCGGTAAAAAACGTTAAGCAACCGCAGGGCCGGCGGCAGCGCCGGCCCTGCCATCCGTCGGTGCGGGCAGCCGCGCAGCCGATGCGCTACAATGGCGGCCAACTTCATACCGTGCACCACCCATGCTGAGCTACCGCCATGCCTTTCACGCCGGCAACCACGCCGACGTGCTCAAACACCTGATCCAGGTGCAGATCATTGATTACCTGGGCCAGAAAGCCAAACCGTTCTGGTATATCGACACCCATGCCGGCGCCGGTGCTTACAGCCTGACCGAAGGCTACGCCACCAAAACCGCCGAATACACCGAAGGTGTGGCACGCCTGTGGCAGCGCGACGACGCCCCCGCCGCCGTCAAGCGCTACCTGGAGGTGGTAGCCGCCATCAATACCGACGCTGACGGCGCACTGCGCTACTACCCCGGCTCGCCGTGGTTTGCCGCCGAAACCATGGCCGGCAGCGAAAAGCTGCGCCTGTTCGAGCTACACCCTAGCGACCACCAGCTGCTGCAAGACTGCTTTGCCGATGCCGGCCGCCGAGTGCGTGTCGAGCGTGCCAACGGCTTTGAAGCCATCAAGTCGCTGCTGCCGCCACCGCCGCGCCGTGCGCTCACGCTGATCGACCCGCCGTACGAAGACAAAGCCGATTACCAGCACGTGGTGAAAGCCATGAAAGAAGCGCTGAAACGCTTTGCCACCGGCACCTACGCCATCTGGTACCCGCTGCTGCAGCGCGCCGAGATCAAGGAGATGGTGAAAGACCTGAAAGGCCTGCCCTGCCACAGCTGGCTGGACGCCACGCTGACGGTGCGCAC
>JAIXTB010000070.1 GCA_027484385.1 Neisseriaceae bacterium
CAAGCCCTACGCGCAGCAGGATCGTGCCGAGCTGGAAGCCTTTGCCCGCGCCGAGCTGGGGCTGGACACGCTGGAAGCGTGGGACATCAGCTACGCCGCGGAAAAACTGCGCGTGGCACGTTATGCTTTTTCCGAGCACGAAGTCAAACAGTACTTCCCCGAGCACAAGGTGCTGGCCGGTTTGTTCAGCGTGGTGCACAAGCTGTACGGCATTACGGTAACGCAGCAAGACGCCGAAACCTGGCACCCGGACGTGCGCTACTACCAGATCCGCAAAGACGGCGCGCTGCTGGGCGGCTTCTATCTGGATTTGTACGCCCGTGACGGCAAACGCCCAGGTGCCTGGATGGACGATGTGCGCGGCCGCCGCGTCAAGGCAGGCCAGGTGCAGACCCCGGTAGCCTACCTGGTGTGCAACTTTACCCGCCCGCTGGGCGACAAGCCGGCGACTTTTACGCACGATGAAGTCACCACGCTGTTCCATGAGTTTGGCCACGGCCTGCACCATTTGCTGACCCGCGTGGACGAGCTGGGCGTGTCCGGTATCAGCGGCGTGGAGTGGGACGCGGTCGAGCTGCCTAGCCAGTTCATGGAAAACTTCTGCTGGGAGTGGGACGTGTTGCAGGGCATGAGCGCCCACGTGGACAGCGGTGAGCCGCTGCCGCGGGCGCTGTACGACAAGATGCTGGCGGCCAAGAACTTCCAGAGCGGCATGCAGACCGTGCGCCAGCTGGAGTTCTCGCTGTTCGACATGCAGCTGTACACCGCGGCCAACCCTGACTCTGTGGACTGGCAGGCGCTGCTGGAGCAGGTACGCGACGAGGTGGCGGTAAACCGTCCGCCAGCGTACAACCGCTTCCCAAATAGCTTCAGCCACATTTTTGCAGGCGGTTACGCGGCGGGCTACTACAGCTACAAGTGGGCAGAAGTGCTGTCTGCCGACGCGTACGCCGCCTTCGAAGAAGCCGGTGGGGCCAACCCGGCAGTTGGCCACAAGTTCTGGGACGAGGTGTTGGCCGTGGGTGGCAGCCGCCCGGCGCTGGCGTCGTTCCGCGCCTTCCGTGGCCGCGACCCGCAGATCGACGCGCTGCTGCGCCACAGCGGCATGAGCGAGCCGGTCGCCGCCTGAGCCTCGCCAAAGTGCTGCGGCCAACGTTGGCCGTAGCGTAGCGCTAACGCACAAGGGCAAGCCATACGGCTTGCTCTTGTGCGTTGAAGCCCAGTGCTGCCTGGCGCAATGACAGTGGCCGCCGGGGATACAGGCGGTGTTAACGCGCATGTGCTAGCGATAGGCATCATGGTGATGAGCTGGTTTATCGATATATGGGCTGCTATCGATACCGGATAAATTAACAGTGGCGATATGTTTTATTGGTAAAAATGGCTTGCGATAGGGTGTTTCCGTTCCGGGCGCATCTGTCTTCACGGGTGTGTCGCCGGGATGCCATTTACGGTATGGAAACAGGAGATGCACCCATGAAATCGATCAGCCTTGTCATCGTGGCCGCGCTGCTGGCTAGTGCCTGTAGCAGCATGACCGCCATTGGTCAGTACCCGTCTTCGACACCACCCAAGCTTGTCCGCATGGTAGGTGGCGGCCTGGCCTGGGATAATCCGGGCGCTTTTGGGCCGGTGCCGCAATCCATGGCGGCAAAAGGCGCGGCGATGTGCGCCACGCTGAATACCGCTAGCCAGACTTTCCGTGCGCTGGGTTACCACCCGTCGGCACAGAATGAGCAAGGCCAGGCGATAGCAGGGGGCGGCTTCTATTGTGTGACGCCCTAAGCCTGGCGTGTTGCGTGGTGACATTGCCCTGCACGCTTGGCGTGACACCATCTTGGCGGCCTGTGTTTTGCAGGCCGCTTTTTTGTTTTATTCGCGGACAGCTTTGCATTTGTTAACGACTGCCATTTGAAATGGGTCGATGCGGGTGTCAGCATGGCTGGGTAAATATTGCCCGGCTTGCCATCATGACCGCCTTTCTCCGTCTGCTTCACGGTATGACCCTGCCGCTTGCGTTGCTCGTGGCCGGTTTCTTTCCTGGCGTGCCAAGCCATGCCGGAGCACTACGTGATGCGGTGATGCAGCGGCAGCTATCACCCGCCACGGTGGCGCGCACGCTGACCGTGACACTGCCACTCGCCGGCCGGCAGCGCAGCTTTCTGCTGCATGTGCCGCGCCGTTATCAGCCCGGGCAGCCTTTGCCACTGGTTCTGGCTTTGCATGGCGGAGGCGGCAGTATGGCATTCATGGCGAATGACCGTCATTACGGGCTGATCAGCCACAGCGACCAGGCCGGCTACCTGTTGGCGGTGCCCAATGGCACGGGTGCGCTGGGTGACAAACTGGCGACCTGGAACGCCGGGCGCTGCTGTGGCAAGGCACGCGACGAAGCGATAGATGACGTGGCCTTTGCCCGCGCGCTGGTGGCCTGGGTGCAGCAGCACTACACGGTAGCGGCAGGGCGCGTGTACGCGGTGGGCATGTCCAATGGTGGCATGATGGCGTACCGGCTGGCGTGCGAGGCGGCGGATGTGTTTGCCGGCATCGCCTCGGTCGCCGGTACCGATAACACGCTGGCTTGCCAGCCAGCGCGGCCGCTAGCGGTGTTGCATATCCACGCGCGGGATGACGACCATGTTCTGTTTGATGGTGGTGCCGGGCCAGGGGCGTTCCGCGACGAGCGCAAGGTCACCGATTTCACGTCGGTACCCGCAACCATGGCGCAGTGGCAGGTGCACAACCAGTGCCGCCCGCAGCCGGTGCGTAGCCTGACCGTAGCGGGTGCCTATTGCGAGCGGTATACCGGCTGTGCCGCTGGTAGCGCATTACAGCTGTGTGTTACCGAGCAAGGTGGCCATGGTTGGCCGGGGGGCGGCCGTACCCGAATCGGCAAGGCTGGCCCTGGCCAGGCGCTGGAGGCCAATGACGTGATGTGGGCGTTTTTCAGTGGCTTGCCGCCACGGCCATGATGCTTGCTGAACAGTCTGTGCGCAGGGAGGGCGAGCCAAGCCCGCGCCGGTGCGCTAGCATGACGTTTGCTTTCTTTGGGAGACCATTATGATCAGCCACATCGACCACGTTGTCCTTACTGTTACCGATATCGAAGCGTCGGTAGGCTTTTACTGCCGCGTCTTGCAGATGGAAGCCGTCACGTTTGCCAACGGCCGCCGCGCGCTGCATTTCGGCAACCAGAAAATCAACCTGCAGCTGCTGGGCCAGGAGCCGCGCAACCGTGCCGCCGTGGGCTCGGGCGACCTGTGCCTGATCACGCACTGGCCGTTGCCACAGGTGGTGGCCCATTTGCAGGCCGAGGGGGTGGCGATTGTCGAGGGCCCGGTGGCCAAGACCGGTGCGCAGGGCACCATCCAGTCGGTGTACTTGCTGGACCCGGACCAGAACCTGATCGAAATCAGCGTGTACCCGCCGCAGGCATGACATGTTTTTTCCCGCTGCGGGAACCAAGCACATCTGGCGGACTCACACCATGACTGTTTGTCTAGCAGGCACAACAGTGAGCGAACTTGACTGTGTTGACCCCCGCCCGGTGCGGGGGCATTTTTTTGTCCCCAGCCCAGTGTGGCGGTATCAAACGAAACAAGGGCCTTTCGCCATGCGAAAGGCCCTTGTTGCAGCTAACGCTACCGGCTTAACGCTGCACGGCAGCCAGCATCACCCCGGCCAGCACAAACAGCCCGCCCGAGGTGCGCGAGAAACGCTGCAGGCGTTGGCCGTGCGCCAGCCAGCCCCCCAGGCGGCCGCCGGCAGCGGCCAGCCCCACGGCGACCACCATATCGGCGACCACCCAGGTGGCGGCCATGGTCAGGTACTGCGGCCACAGCTCGCGGCTGGTATCCAGAAAGCGCGGCAGCAAGGCCGAGAAAAACACCGTGTCTTCCGGGTTGCTGACGGCCAGCAAAAACGCCGGGCGAAAACCGCTCCATAGCGGGCTGGCACTACAACCCTGTGCCTGGTCCAGCTTGAATGGCTTGCGCCACAGGGTGATACCCAGCCATACCAGGTAGCCGGCCCCCAGCATCTTCACGATATTGAATGCTGTCGGCGAGGCAAACAGCAGGGCGGTAATGCCCAGTGCAGACAGTGCCATCAGGGTCAGCGCGCCGGCAGAAAAGCCCAGCGCGTTGGGTA
>JAIXTB010000155.1 GCA_027484385.1 Neisseriaceae bacterium
AAGTAGGACACCGCCAGACGCCCGATACCGAAGCCCAGCTCACACGAGCTGGGCTTTGTGCTTTGCAGTTGTGCTTTGTGGCGGCGGATAGTGATGGCGAAGATCGCCGTACTGAGGCGAAACCCCCGCCCCGCTGCCAAGCTGCCTGCTTCTTAAGACCCGCCCCTGTGGCCAGCCTCGTTTCTGCCCGTACTGGATCAGTTGTATTGCTGGAGCAGCCTGCGGCCAACGTTGGCCGCATGACACCCACCGGACAGACGTCAAAAAGCCCGCGCAAGCGGGCTTTGGCTTGTTTGAGCAAACATAAAAAGTCCGTTTGGCTTGGTTGTTGCTGTGCGCAGCAGACCAGCGTTGCCTGCGGCCAACGTTGGCCGCGACATCGCTGCGTCAACCAACACCTGACAAACCACGCTCACCACGCCCCCCGCCGGCCTGCGGCCGGCCCCCGGATGCGCCTGCGGCTTATGCCGGGCTACGATAGTTGACTGCCGCTGCTGTGGCCAACCTTGGCTGGCGTTTGTGCTTGACGTTATAGCTGGCTGCAGGCAATATCGATAACACTATGGCTCAGACGACCCTTCTTGTTTCCCACGCTTATTATTATGGTTACCGCACATATCTGGCGGCACCAGGGAAACTTGTGGTCTGAATTCTGACCCTCACTATTTCGAACAATGCCGCCGTAATTGGCGGCATTGTCTTTTGGGGCAAGGTTTTTCAGTTACGGTGGTGCGGAGCCTGAAGATGGAAAATGCACTGCCCTGGATTGAGTCTTTCTCGTGCACACTGCCCGTGCAATCCTTACATATCATGACCGATGTCGAGCAGGGGGCAACCTTGCCAGCACACGAGTTGACGGCCCGCTGTCACGATGCGGGTGGGCGCTTGGTGGTATCGGAAGCGTTGTTTCCCGAGGTGCGCACCCTGGCGCATATCCTGGCGCAGGGTAGCAGCCCGTGCCGGGAAGACTGGTTGGCCGCGCGCGTTGTTGTATTCCGCTTGAATCATCTGGCGCTGAGCTTGTCCGAGCTGGGTATGATGGACGTGCTTAACCAGAAGCTGGCATGGCTGTCGCTATTCTTGCAGCTGGAGCTGCCACAGCTGCGTTCATTTGCCTTGCAAGGGGCGTTGCCTGGTAAGTTGTGCCAGGGTGGTACCCCGATGTTGCTGCGCAAGCAGGGCTCGGTGGTGATGCAGTCTCTTGCGCTACGCGAGCAGCTACGCCCGTGGCTGGTAGCGCTGACCCATGCGTGGCAGGCGCAGCTCTGACCTGCCTGATCGATGACAGGAGGTGTTATGCAAGACGGTACCGTAGAGCGCATACCGCGCCAGGATGATGCAATCCGCAACCTGACCATGGTGGTGTATATCCTGCAGATTGTGAATCTGTTTGGTGTGCCTGGGGCGGTAGTCGGGGTAATCATCAATTATGTGAAGCGTGATGATGCACGCGACACGCTATGGGATAGCCACTTTAGCTGGCAGATCCGTACCTTTTGGTGGGCCTTGCTGGGCGCTGCCATTTCTTACCCGCTGATTATTCTGTTTGGCCTGGGCTTTTTGACGGGTGCCCTGGTGTGGTGCTGGTATGTTTACCGCATCGTGCGCGGTTTTCTGGCCTTCAATGATGGCAAGCCACTGCCGCAGTAAGCACGATTGCCCGTGCGTAGTGGGGCAAAATTTGGCACAATGCGCGCCTTCCCTTTGATTTAAAAGAAGATGGACGCCCACCTGCTGCAGCTGCTGGTCACCCGTGTCATGCCATACGGCAAATACAAAGGCCGCCTGATTGCTGACCTGCCTGGCCATTACCTGAACTGGTTTGCCCGCGAAGGCTTCCCGCCTGGCGAGATCGGCCGCCTGCTGGCGCTGATGCACGAGCTGGACCACAACGGCCTGTCTTCTTTGCTCGACCCACTACGAAAGCGATAATACATGACCATTCAATGGTTCCCCGGTCACATGAACAAAGCCAAGAAGGAGCTGGAAGAGCGCCTTGGCAGTATCGACGTGGTGATCGAGATGCTGGACGCACGCCTGCCGGGCTCTAGCGCCAACCCGATGATTGCCCGCCTGGCGCGTGGCAAGCCGGCCCTGAAGGTGCTGAACAAGCAAGACCTGGCCGACCCGAAAGTGACCGAACAGTGGCTGAACTGGTACCGCAAAATGCCGGGTACCCGCGCCATTGGCCTGGACGCCTCGGATGCAGCGCCGGCGCAGAAGCTGGTAGCGGCCTGCCGCGAGCTGGCCCCTGGCCGCAATAGCGTGGATAAACCGCTGCGCGTGGTGATTTGCGGTATCCCGAACGTGGGCAAATCTACGCTGATCAACAGCATTACCGGCCGCCGCATCGCCAAAACCGGTAACGAGCCGGGCATTACCAAAGGCCAGCAGCGCATCATGCTGGCAGACGATATCGAGCTGTTCGATACCCCGGGCATGCTGTGGCCCAAGATTATCGTGCCGCAAGGCGGTTACAACCTGGCCGCTAGCGGCGCTGTTGGCCGCAATGCGCTGGACGAAGAAGAAGTGGCGCTGGAGCTGCTGCTGATCCTGATGAAGCATTACGCCCCGCAGCTGGACGAGCGCTACAAGATTGGCGAGATCGACGGCCTGCAAGACTGGCAAGTGCTGGAGCTGATCGGCAAGAAACGCGGTGCGGTACTGCCGGGTGGCCGTATCAATATCCAGAAGGCGTCCGAAATCGTGCTGACCGACTTCCGTGCCGGCGCGACCGGCCGTATCTCGCTGGAGCTACCGGAAGAATGGATGGCGTGGGAAAAAGCCGCCAAAGAGCACGAAGTGCTGCGTGCTGCGCAAAAAGAGAATGCACGCCTGGAACGTGAAGAAAAGAAAAAAGGCACCCGTTAAGGCGGGTGCCGGTAGAGCAAAGGCGGCCTTGGCCGCCTTTTTTCATGCTTGCGCTGCACCCTGCGGCCAACCTTGGTCCAGCAAGGGCAATACATCCAGCAAGCTGCCACCCGCACGCTGGCGGTCTACGTGAAAATGCGGCAGCCCCAGTGCCGCTGCGGCGCCGATATCGCGTACCTGGTCATCGCCTATCACCATGCACTGTTGTAGCGGCACGCCGGCCAGTGCGGCGGCGGCTTCAAAAATGGCGGCATCCGGCTTGGCGTGCCCACAGTTTTGCGGGGTGAGCAGGTAAGGGAAGTGCGCGTCTAGCCCGGTAACGGCCAGCTTGCGCTGCTGGATGTCGAGGTGGCCGTTGCTCACCAGGACGCGTGGTAAATGCGCGGTGGCGGCGACAAAGGCGGCGGTATCGTCGAATGCCTTCCAGTTGCTGCGGTAGCCGGCAATATAGGGTTCGAAGGCTTGTGTGGCTTCGCCCTCGGACAGCTCGCGCTGGAACAGGCCGCGCAGGCGCGCGTGGCGCTGCTCGATGATGCTGCATTCGCCGCGTTCGAAGCGTAGCCAGTGCTGCTGCGTAAGGGTGTGCCAGCGCTGGCAGGCGTCGTCCAGCGTGTAGGGCAGCTGGTGCGCGGCCAGCAAGGCTGCCACGCCGTGGCGCGTGGCGTGGGCGTCGTCCAGCAGGGTGTCGTCGATGTCGATCAGCAGGGCGGCGATGCGCATATCAGGCAATGGGCTCGCCGGGCTGCTCGAACCAGCCCATCAGGATGGCCTGGGCGGCCACCTGGTCCAGCATCTCTTTCTGGCGCCGGCCGTACACGCCGGCGTCTTCCAGCAGGCCTTCGGCAATCACCGAGGTCAGGCGCTCGTCTACCAGCCATACCGGCAGGCCATAGCGGCCGTGCAGGCGCTGGGCAAACTTGCGGCACAGCGCGCTGACGGCGTGTTCCTGGCCGTCCATGTGCATGGGCAGGCCCACCACAAAGCCGGTGGCTTTCCACTCTTCTATCAGCTTGGTGATGGCAGCAAAGCGCACATCGTTGACCTCGCTGTGGATGGTTTGCAGCGGGGTGGCAATGCCCAGCTGCGGCTCGCCCAGTGCCACACCAATGCGCTTTTCGCCAAAATCAAAGCCCAGCACGGTGCCCTTATGCATGGCCGGATACGCTGGACAGCAGCGCCGGGTCGAAGCCCAGCAGCTTGATGGCGCAGGTATAGCGTTCTTCTACTGGGGTATCGAAGATCACCCAGTCCTCCGCAGCGACGGTGAGCCAGCTATTGGCGGCGATTTCTTCTTCCAGCTGGCCTTTTTCCCAGCCGGCGTAACCCAGGCTGATCTGCAGCTTGTCCGGGCCGCGGCCATCGGCCACCGCCGCCAGAATATCTTTGGAGGTGCTCAGCGCCAGGTCGTCGGTGATGGTGAGGGTGGATTGCCAGTTGCCGATAGGCTTGTGCAGCACAAAGCCACGGTCTGGCTGTACCGGGCCGCCAAAGAATACCGGCGTGGTGTTGGTGTCGTCGTTGGTCAGCGGCAGGTCGATCTGCTCCAGCAGCTGCGCCAGCACGATGCCGGAAGGCTTGTTGATAATCACCCCCATGGCGCCTTGTTCGCCGTGCTCGCAAAGGTACACGATGCTTTTGGCAAACAGCGGGTCGGCCATATCGGGCATGGCAATCAAGAAATGATGGGCAAGAGATAGCGTTTCCATAGCCGCATTATGGCAACCAATGTCATGGCCGGCAAAGGTTGGCCGCAGTTTCTTTTTATTGCCGGCAGATTGCTTTGGCGCAGGGTGCGTGCGGGCGGGTAAAATGCCCGGCTGATTCAACCGTTTGTGGACTTGCCCCTTGCGCCTTACCCATATCAAGCTTGCCGGCTTCAAATCGTTTGTCGACCCCACCAGCATTGCCGTGCCCGGCCAGTTGGTCGCGGTTATCGGCCCCAATGGCTGCGGCAAATCCAATGTGATCGACGCCGTGCGCTGGGTGCTGGGCGAGTCTAGCGCCAAGCAGCTGCGCGGCGAGTCCATGCAAGACGTGATTTTCAACGGCTCCAGCACGCGCAAGCCGGTATCGCGTGCCTCGGTCGAGCTGGTATTCGACAACGCCGACGGCCAGCTTACCGGCCCGTGGGGGCAGTACGCCGAGGTGTCCATCAAGCGCGTACTGACGCGCCAGGGTGAATCCAGTTACTACATCAACAACCAGCAGGTACGCCGCCGCGACATTACCGACCTGTTTCTGGGTACCGGCGTGGGTGCGCGTGGCTACGCGGTGATCGAGCAGGGCATGATCTCGCGCATTATCGAGGCGCGCCCGGAAGAGCTGCGCGCCTATCTGGAAGAGGCCGCCGGTGTCTCCAAATACAAAGAGCGCCGCCGCGAAACCGAAAACCGCCTGGCCGATACCCGCGACAACCTGACCCGTATCGAAGACCTCAAGCTGGAGCTGGGTCGCCAGGTAGAACGCCTGAGCGAGCAAGCCGAAGTGGCGGCCAACTACCAGGACATGCGCGGCGCGCTCACCTTCAAGCAAAACCTGCTGGCGCTGGCGCGGCGCGAAGAAGCTGCCCGCATCGAAGCCACCGCTCGTGGCGAGCTGGCGCGCATCGAAACCGAAGAAACCGCGCTGGAAGCCGCCCACACCCACCTGGAAACCGAGCTGGAAACCGTGCGCGAAACGCACTACGCCGCCAGCGATGCCGTACACGAAGCGCAGCAGGCACTGTTTGAAGCCAACGCCAACCTGGCACGGCTGGAAGAACAGCAGCGCCACCGCCTGCAAAGCCGCGAACGGCTGGAGCGCGAGCTGGCCAGCGCCCGTAACGAGCGCCAGCAGCTGGCCGAGCACCAAGCCCAGGTAGAAGATGAGCTGGACGATTGGCTTCCCCGCCGCGAAGAAGCGCAGATGCGCATGGAAGAAGCGCAAATGGGGCTGGAAGACGGCGCCGACAGCCTGCCATCGGCCGAAGCGGCCTTCCGTGTAGCCGACCAGCGTC
>JAIXTB010000102.1 GCA_027484385.1 Neisseriaceae bacterium
CGCTCGCCTGCAAGCCGAAGCTGCTGATCGCGGACGAACCCACCACCGCGCTGGATGTGACGGTGCAGGCGCAGATCCTCACCCTGCTGAAAGAGCTGCAGCGCGACTTTGGTACTGCCATCGTGATGATTACCCACGATCTGGGGGTGGTCGCCGGCCTGTGTGAAAAAGTGATGGTGATGTACGGTGGCCGCGTGATGGAGTACGGCACAGCCAACGACATTTTCTACCAGCCATCCCACCCTTACACCATCGGCCTGCTGGGCGCGTTGCCGCGTCTGGATCACGATGGTGATGCGCTGGTCAGCATTCCGGGCAACCCGCCGAACATGGCGAACATGCCGAAAGGCTGTCCGTTTACCGAGCGTTGTGCCCATGCCTCGGCACAGTGCGCAGACGTCTTGCCCGGCCTGCTGCCATCTGCGGCCAACCCGGCCGTATTGCGTGCTTGCCACAAGCCAGTGGCTGAACTGAAACTGGAGCTGAGCCATGGCTGAGAAGAAACTGCTGCTATCGGTGCGCGATGTCAAAGTGCACTTCAAGGTTAAAGGGAATAACGACTGGCCGTGGACACCAAAGCGGACGCTCAAAGCGGTAGACGGTGTCAGCTTCGACCTGTACGAAGGTGAAACCCTTGGCGTGGTGGGCGAGTCCGGTTGTGGCAAATCCACGCTCAGCCGCGCCATCCTCAACCTGATTCCCGCCACCGATGGCGAAATCCTGTGGATGGGCAAAGACCTGCGCAAGGGCAGCGATAAAGACTGGCTGCATGTCCGCAAGGATATCCAGATGATCTTCCAGGACCCCCTGGCCTCGCTGAACCCGCGCATGACCATTGCCCAGATCATTGGCGAGCCGTTGCGCGTACACCGCCCGGAGCTGTCGCCGGATGACATCATGAAGCGTGTACGCGCCATGATGGTGAAGGTGGGTCTGCGCGAGCAGATGATCAACCGCTACCCGCACGAGTTCTCCGGCGGCCAGTGCCAGCGTATCGGTATTGCCCGCGCGCTGATTCTGGAGCCCAAGCTGATTATCTGCGACGAGCCGGTATCGGCGCTGGACGTGTCCATTCAGGCGCAGATCATCAACCTGCTGAAAGAGCTGCAGCGCGAGATGGGCCTGTCGCTGATCTTCATTGCGCACGATCTGGCGGTAGTGAAGCACATTTCCGACCGCATCCTGGTGATGTATCTGGGCCGAGAGATGGAGCTGGCCGAGAAGTACGCGCTGTACGACAAGCCGGCCCACCCGTACACCCAGGCCCTGCTGTCGGCCATTCCTATCCCCGACCCGAAGCTGGAGCGTAACAAGACGATCCAGATCCTGCAGGGCGACTTGCCTAGCCCGATCAACCCGCCATCCGGCTGCGTGTTCCGTACCCGCTGCCCGAAAGCGGTAGATCGCTGCGCGAAAGAAGAGATCAAGCTGCACGCAGTCACCGCCGCCACGCAGACCTCCTGCTTGCTGGTATAAGCGCCCAAGTTGGCCGCATGCGGCCAACCCAGGTGTCAAAAAAGCCCGGACATGTCCGGGCTTTTTCTTATTCCATAACCAGGTTGCCGCTTTACTTCACGTGCTTGTGTGCTCCGGCTTTGTTGGTGCCCACTAGCCCGGTGCGTTGCCTGCGGCCTGAAGCCCGGTCTTGGGCAGGGCTTGCTTACGCTTATTGCGGTGCTGGCTGCGGCAGGCAGGCGTAAAAAAACCGGCGCACGGGGCGCCGGTTTTTGCGGGGCAGGGTGGCGATCAGGCTAGCTTGCCATGGCACTGCTTGTAACGTTGGCCGCTGCCGCATGGGCAAGGGTCGTTGCGGCCAACACGCAGGCCTTGCGAGGCCAGGGCCTCCGGCGAGAACGGGTTGCCTTCGGTGGCGCTCGGGGCGTCGTCGTGGTGCATTTCCATGCCAGCCACTTCGTGCGGGGCGACTGCTTCCATGTCCTCTTCGCTGCGTACCTGTACGGTCATCAGCACACTGACCACACCGCGTTTCACGCGCTCCAGCATGTCGGAGAACAGCTCGAACGCCTCGCGTTTGTACTCCTGCTTCGGGTTCTTCTGCGCGTAGCCGCGCAGATGGATACCCTGGCGCAGGTGGTCCATGGCCGCCAGGTGTTCACGCCAGTGGTTGTCCAGCATCTGCAGTACCAGGCCGTGCTCGAACTGGCGCATGGATTCTTCGTTGGCCAAGGCCACTTTTTCGGCGTAGCTGGCCGCGGCCAGGTCCAGAATGCGCTGTTTGATATCGGGGATATCCAGCGTCTGCTCGGCCTGCATCCACTGGGCTACCGGGGCGTGCAGCTGGAACTCGCTTTCCAGCGTGCGCTCCAGGCCCGGCAGGTCCCACTGTTCTTCCATGGAGTCCGGCGGCATGTGCAGGTCAACCACGTCGCCCAGTACGCCTTCGCGCATGTGGGTGATGATGGCGGCCACGTCCTGGTCTTCCAGGATTTCGTTACGCTGCTGGTAGATCACTTTACGCTGGTCGTTGGCCACGTCATCGTATTCCAGCAGCTGTTTGCGGATGTCGAAGTTGCGGCCTTCCACCTTGCGCTGCGCGTTTTCGATGGAGCGCGATACCCACGGGTGCTCGATGGCTTCGCCGTCCGGCATCTTCAGCTTGTCCATGATCATGGCCACGCGGTC
>JAIXTB010000032.1 GCA_027484385.1 Neisseriaceae bacterium
CTTGTTGGCCAGCGGCGACGTGGCGCAGCCGGCCAGCGCCAGGCTGGCGGCTACGGGCAGGCAGATTCGGGTAATAAAAGGCATGACACTCTCCCGGGCAGCAGTGCGGGCCAGGCCGCGCCACCATGACAAAAGAAAGTGCGCATCATAAAGAAGCCACCGCGCCGGCACAAGGCGCGACGGCGGGCATCCTGTACAATGATGGCCATTTCTATTGCCACACTGCACTGCCATGAACCTGAAACACATCAAAGCCATCGCCTTCGACCTGGACGGCACCCTGGTCGATTCCATTGCCGACCTGGCCGCCAGCGCCAACGCCATGCGCCAGGCACTGGGCCTGCCAGCGCTGGACGCCGAGCGCATCAAAAGCCATGTGGGCGACGGCGTGGCCAGCTTGGTGCACCGCGCCCTGACCGACGACAAAGACGGCCAGGCCGACGAAGCGCTGTGGGCGCAAGGCTTCACGCTGTTTATCCAGCACTACCGCGCCAACCTCACCACCCACACCCGCATGTACCCCGGCGTGGCAAAAAGCCTGAACCTGCTGCGCAGCCTGGAGCTGCCGCTGGTGGTGATTACCAACAAATCGCACCGCCTCGCCGTACCGCTGCTGGCCGAGCTGGGCATCGACACCGCCTTCAGCATGATTCTGGGCGGCGACAGCCTGGCCGAGAAAAAACCGTCGGCGCTGCCGCTGCTGCACGCCGCCGCCGTACTGAACGTGAAACCGCAAGAGATGATCATGGTCGGCGACTCGGAAAACGACATCCTGTGCGCCAACAAAGCCGGCGCGCTGGCTGTGGCGGTAAGCTACGGCTACCGCGATGCGGCCAAGCTGGGTGCCGACCTGGTAGTAGACAGCCTGGTCGACCTGTTTGCCCTGCTGAAAAAATCGGCCGACCCGCACGCCAACGTGCGCATGTAATGCTGCAGCGCCGCGCCGCCTGTACGGCGGCCGGCTTTTGCGACACAATAGCCCTGCATACCGACAACATTCCCCCGCTGCCGACATCATGAAATTCCTGCCCAATCGTGCCAGCTGGCGATGGCAAAGCCCAGCCCGCCGCCGCTCATCCCACGAACCGAACTGACACCATTGGACACCCGCATGACACCGCAAGCTTTCAACGAGCTGGCCCAGGCCGGCTATAACCGCATTCCCGTTACCCTCGAACTGTTCGCCGACCTGGACACCCCGCTATCGGTGTACCTGAAGCTGGCCAACCAGCCCTACTCCTACCTGCTGGAATCGGTGGTAGGGGGCGAGCGCTCTGGCCGCTACTCGTTCATCGGCCTGCCAGCCACCACGCGTATCCGCGTGCAAGGCCACAGCGTGCAGGTGGAATACGGTGACAAAGTCATCGAGCGCTACGAAGGCAACCCGCTGACCTTTATCGAAGAATTCAGCCAGCGCTTCAACACCCCGCCTATCGACGGCCTGCCACGCTTTACCGGCGGCCTGGTAGGCTACTTTGGCTACGACACCGTGCGCTATGTAGAGCGCCGCCTGGCAGCCACGCAAAAGCCCGACCCGGTAGGCACGCCCGACATTTTGCTGATGCTGTCCGAAGAGCTGGCCGTGGTCGACAACCTGTCCGGCAAGCTGTACCTGGTGGTGTATGCCGACCCGGCCGTGCCCAACGCCCTGCCCAAGGCCAATGCCCGCCTGGCACAGCTGCGCGCCCGCCTGCGCGACAACGTGGCCATCCCGCTATCGCTGCCGTCCACTGCCACCACCGCACAGAGCGAATACGGCGAAGAAGCCTTCAAGCGCGACGTCGCCAACGCCAAAAACTACATTCTGGACGGCGACATCATGCAGGTAGTGCTGGCGCAGCGCATGAGCATGCCGTTCAGTGACTCGCCACTGTCGCTGTACCGCGCGCTGCGCAGCCTGAACCCGTCGCCATATATGTTCTTCTACCACTTTGACGACTTCCACGTGGTAGGCGCCTCGCCAGAGATCCTGGTACGCCGGGAGAACGACACCGTCACCGTGCGCCCCATCGCCGGCACCCGCCCGCGTGGCAAGACCCGTGAAGAAGACCAGGCACTGGCAGAAGACCTGCTGGCCGACCCGAAAGAAATCGCCGAACACGTGATGCTGATGGACCTGGGCCGCAATGATGTTGGCCGCGTGGCCGACACCGGCAGCGTGAAGATCACCGACAATATGGTGATCGAACGCTACTCGCACGTAATGCACATCGTGTCCAGCGTGGAAGGCACGGTCAAACCGGACGTGTCCAATATCGACATCCTGAAAGCCACCTTCCCGGCCGGCACCCTGTCCGGTGCGCCAAAAGTGCGCGCCATGGAAATCATCGACGAGTTCGAGCCTACCAAACGCGGCGTGTACGGTGGCGCCGTCGGCTACCTGGGCTTTACCGGCGACATGGACCTGGCCATTGCCATCCGCACCGCCGTGATCAAGAACGAGGTGCTGTACGTACAGTCCGGCGCCGGCGTGGTGGCCGATTCGGTACCGCAGTCGGAATGGGAAGAAACCCAGAACAAGGCCCGCGCCGTGGTGCGCGCCGCCCAGCTGGTACAAAGTGGCCTGGACGCCTGACAGCACAGCGCTGCGGCCAACCTTTTCCGAGCCCGCCATTGGCGGGCTTTTTCATGGCTCAGGCCTCGCCCACCACCGGCTGCTCGCGCTGCGCCAGCCAGTCCTGCAACTGCGGTGGCGCCATGGGTCGGCCATAGAAATAGCCCTGCACCTCGTCGCAGTGCAGCGCGTGCAGCTGGGCCAGCTGGCTGGCGGTTTCCACGCCCTCCGCAATGGTGACAAAGCCCAGCGAGCGCGACAGACTGACAATAGCCTCCACGATGGCAGCGCCGCGCGGGTCGTTGTCCAGGTCCAGGATAAAGCTGCGGTCGATCTTGAGCCGGTCTATCGGGAAACGACGCAGATAGTTCAGCGATGAATACCCGGTACCGAAATCGTCTATCGACAAACGCACGCCCAGCGCGTGCAAGCGCTCCATCACCAGCAAGGCATCGTCCGGGTTATCCAGCACCACGCTTTCGGTCAGTTCCAGCTCCAGGCAGGCCGGCGCCACTCCGGCGTCGGCCAGGTACTGCGCCGCCTGCTGCACCAGCCCCGGCTGGCGGAACTGCAGGGCAGACAGGTTCACCGCCACCTGCGGCACCGCCACCCCGGCCGCGTGCCATGCGGCCAACTGGCCGATGGCCTCGCGCATTACCCACGCCCCTAGCGGCACAATCAGGCCGCTCTCCTCGGCCAGCGGGATGAACTCGCCAGGCGACACCATACCCAGCGTGGGGTGCTGCCAGCGCACCAGCGCCTCCACACCCACCAGCTGGCCATCCAGTGTGCACTGCGGCTGGTAGTGCAATAGCAGCTGCCGGTTGTCCAGCGCGCTGCGCAGGTCCGATTCCAGCTTGAGGCGGCTGACAGTACGCTGCTGCATATGCTGCGCAAAGAAACGGAAGGTATTGCGCCCTTCGTCTTTGGCGCGGTACATGGCCGCATCGGCACAGCGCAGTAGCACTTCCAGCGTGTCGCCATCGGTGGGGGCCATGGCAATGCCAATGGATGGCGTCACCACCATATCGTAGCCGGCAATGGCGTAAGGCTGCCCTAGCGTGGCCAGTACGTGTTCGGCCCAGTGCGCCGCCTCGGATGCGCTGGTTTCCGGCATCAGTACGATGAATTCGTCCCCACCCAGCCGCGACAGGGTATCGCGCTCGCGCACGCAGCTGGCCAGCCTGCGGCCAACTTCCTGCAATAGCTGGTCGCCCACGCTATGGCCCAGGGTGTCGTTGATGTTCTTGAAACGGTCCAGGTCGATGAACATCAGCGCCAGGCTGCTGCCATGGCTATGCATGGCAGATAGTGCCAGGCCGGCGTGGTCGCTCAGCAGGGCGCGGTTGGCCAGGCCGGTAAGGCTGTCGTAGTAGGCCAGGCGGCGGATATAGGCTTCCGACTGTTTCTGGCTGCTGATGTCGCTGAATACGCTGATGTAGTGGCTGATCTGCCCGTCTTCGCCACGCACGCTGGATATGGACTGCCACTCGGGAAACACCGTGCCATCCTTGCGCCGGTTCCAGATTTCGCCCTGCCAGTAACCGTGCTCGTCGATGTCTTGCCACATGCGCTGGTAAAACGCCCGGTCCTGGCTGCCGGACGACAACACGCTGGGGCGCTGGCCGCGCACCTCTTCCAGGCTGTAACCGGTAATGCGCGTGAAGGCGGCGTTGACTTCAACAATACGCTGCTGGCCATCGGTGATGAGGATGCCGTTATGCGCGGCAGCCATCACGCGCGCCCATAGCTGCAGCGCGCCCTCGTCCCGGCGGCGCTGGGTCACGTCGCGCGACACCATGATGCAGGTTTCGCTACCGTTGGCCGCGACCTTGCGCGCGGCAGACAGCTCGAACCAATGCGGGCCGTCTGGCAACACCAGCATGATCTGCTTGCCGCTGGATTCGCCGTGACATAAGGCTTCGACAATCACGCTATGAATAATGGCCGCCTGCTCTGGCGGCATGGCCTCGTGCATGTGTTTGCCCAGCAGGTATTCGCGTGGCGAGACCAGCTTGTCGCTGGCAGTATGCGACCACACTTGCAAGTAGCGCCCGTCAGCGCTCATTTCAAACAGCAGGTCGGGAATAGCCTGCAGCAATGCCTCTTGTTCCTTGGCCAGGTTGCTGGCGCTGCGTTCGCGCTCGGCCAGCTCGCCCAGCGTGTGCTGCAGCTGCCGCTGCATGGTGTTGAATGCCTCGCACACGGCACGGGTTTCGCTTACCCCTTGCAAGGGCAACACCGGGGCGTGGCCATGCTGCGCCAGCTGTAGTGCCGCTGCCTGCAGGTTGGCCAGCGGGCGTGCTACGTACAACCACACCAGCAAATACAGCACCAATAGCAGGCAGCACAGCATGACGCAGGGCAGCACAAAGCTTTGCTGCAGCTTGCTGCGCTCTAGCGCCAGCTGCGGCCCCAGGTCGTAGGCCAGCACCACCATGCCTTTGCGCACGCCGCGCAGCTCTTGCCCTTCCTGGTCGGGCACGGATACCGCCAGATACAGGTACTGCTTGTCGTAATCGGGGTGCAGGATGGCCAGGCTATGCTGCCAGGCCTGCTGCAACAGGCCGGCAGGCAAGCCTGGCAAGGTGTCGATGCTGCGGCCAACGTCTTGCTGCTGCATGGCGTGGGCAATCAGCCCACGGCTATTGGCCACCACCGCTTGTGCCAGGCGGGCGTCGGTCGCCAGCAGCATCAGCTCTTCGTTCACGCGCAGCGGGCCGGATAGCGACAGTTCCTGCAGCAGGTGGTAGGCGTCTTTCTGCGCTACCAGGCTGACGTCACGGAACGCTTGCTGCCTGCGGCCCTGCTCGGCCACACCGTAGGCGCCCGCCAGCGTGAGCAGCAGGAAAAACAGCACCACCATGGGCAGCAGGCTTTTCAGGGATAAGCGCATTACCGCCCCCCTTCCACAAAATCCGGCACCGCCAGACGGCCTAGCTGTACCGGTTTGGGCAGCAGGCCGGCACGCGACATCACATTGGCCAGGTTACGGGCTTCTTCGTCCAGCCGCCCGCCTAGCCAGCGCAGGTTTTCCTGCCGCCCCGGCAGGCGCAGGCCGGCAAAAATCGGCGTCAGCTCGGCGTGGCCTACCCCCATCTGCGCGGCCATATAGGCATAGGCTTCGCTGCGCTGGCGGCTGAATTTGTCCAGCATGGCAAAATGGCTATCCACCAGCGCCTGCACGGCCTGGCGAGTGGAGAGCAAGGCATCTTCGCGCACGGCCAGCACATCCACGATACGCCCGGGGATATCGGCGCTACTGAACAGCACGCGCGCGCCACCCGCACGCAGGCGGCTGGCCTGCGGCTCCATGGTGACCACGGCATCGATAGCGCCAAAGTCAAACGCGGCTTCGTGCTGGTCCAGCAACAGTGGCACGGGGATCACCTGGTCTCGGGTCAGGCCCGCACGCTGCAGCATAGCATCCAGCATCACCGCCCCCACTGCGCTGGCTTCCACACCGATACGGCGGCCGGCCAGCTGGCCCAGGCTGGTAATACCGCTGCGCGCCAGCACCACGTCGCCGCCGTGCGAGACATCCAGCACGGCAATCACTTTTAGCGGAATGCCTTCGGCCAGTGCGCTGATGACTTCATCCAGCGTCAGGCAAGCACCATCCAGCATGCCGGCACTGAGCGCCCGCAGGCTGCTGGTAGACGAACTGATGCGCAGCAGACGCACCTGCTTGTGGTTCAGCACATGGCTATCGGCAGCCCAGGAAATAAACAGATAGCCTGGCCAACCGTTACTGCCGATACGCAGCAGTGGCTCCGGCGTGGTACAGCCAGCCAGTGCCAGTGCGGCAAGGCCGGCTTGCAGCAGCTGGCGGCGGCTAAGGTGGCAGGATCGTGGCAAGTAAATGTTCATACGGCCAAAACAAGTGGGTATTTAGTGAATCATACTTAATAACCACCATGTTTCTATAGGTATTGCAGGAAATGCTGCGCCATATCACCTGCTGGTCACCCTGTGTGTAGCCACTGGCGCAAAACGGGCTGCGCCCGGGCCAGTGCCGGGCCGGATAGCAGGGCAATGCCCTGTGCCTGCGCCCGCGCCGCTTCGCTGTCGGTAGCCGGGTATAGCGTGGCCAGCATGGCGTGGGCGTGCAGGCCACCCAGGCTGGCGGCACTATCGAGCTTGAACAGGTTATCCAGCCCGATACCGCGCTGGTGCAGCGCGGTGGGCGCCGTGGTTTTGCACTCCACCAGATAGAGCTGGTTATTGCACAGGATGGCTACGTCGTATTCGTTGGCTACCCCGTCGTGCACTACTTTCACCCCCACGGCCGCATCGCTGATGGGCAAGGCGGGCTGTAGCGCCGCCACCTGCGACAGCAGCCACACTTCCAGCCAGCCGCCGCCCAGAAAAAAGCGCACCGATGCGTCGTGGCAGCGTACGTGGCCAGCCTGATCGACCTCCACCAGGCCGCAGCTGGCCAGCCAGTGGCGCAGCGCCCGCTCGCCACGCGGCAGCGGGTGGCGGCTGTACTGGCGGGTGTCCAGGTCATTGCACAGGCGGTTCAGCAGCGATAGTGCCGCCGGGCGCTGCGCGGCCAGTGCGGCCAGGCCGGCTGCCAGCGCCTCAAGCCGCTGCGGGCGCTGGGCCAGGCGGTAGTGGATGTGCTCGATACGGCTACCGTACAACGCAAAGTAGGCTGCCAGCGTCAAGCCATCGGCAATATCGCTGCCGGTGCGCAGGCCGGTGTGCTCGCCACCCAGCAGCCAGATCAGGCGGTCGCTATGCGGGGCAATACTCATCAGCGGCAGCTGGCGCTCGCGCGCCAGGTCGTAGGCCAGCGCAGCCTGCACCGGCGACGCGGCACTGATATTGAACGCCACCGCCCCCTGCGCCAGTGCGGCCAACTGCTGGCGCAGCGCCAGCGGCTGGGTATCGGCCGCCAGCGTCACCACACTGGCCGGCAGGTGCAGGCTGCGGCATACGCCGGCAATATCGGTGGCCAGCCCCAGCTCGCTACGGTGGCACAGCAGGCTGACCTGGTTCACGCCAAAGCGGCGGTCCAGCGCGGGGGTGATGATGTCGCTTTCTACACGGTTTACAAAAGCCAGCAGGTGCATGGCAATGCCTCGGCAAGAGATGGCAGCATCTTAGCCACGCCAGGGGGTCGCAGCCAAGCGCACCAAAAGCAAAACCCCCTGCCATACAGACAGGGGGTTGGCCGCAGCGTGCAAGGCGCGGTTTAGCGCAGGAAAGCCAGTGCCGGTACGCGGCGCAGCAGCAGCCAGTCCAGCGCCAGGATGGCGACAAACGACAGGCCAACCAGCGGAAAGGCCAGGCCCAGCGCCAGCATGATCAGCAGCGCGCCTTTCCACAGCGGGGTATCTGGTGCGTCGGCCGGTGCACCCAGGCGGCCAGCGGGCTTGCGCAGCCACCACATCACCAGGCCGCTGATGCTGCTGATAAGTACCAGCAGGCAGATAGCCGCCATCAGCAGCTGGTTGGCCAGGCCAAAGAATTTGCCTTCGTGAATCACCACGCCAAACTCCACCGCCTTGGGCACCAGCGCGTAGTCCTTGAAGCGGATGTCCGCCAGCACCTTGCCGCTGTACTGGTCGATATGCAACGTGGCTTCGCTGCGCGGGTCGTTCGGGAACACCGACACGGTAAACACGCCCTCGTCACCGTCTGGCAGCGCAATGTTGTAGCCCGGCACCACGCCACGGGCGTTGGCCGTATCCACCACCTGCTGCAGCGCAATCTGCGGCGTGGCCGCTTGCAGGTTGGCACCTTTGTGCGCGGCGTGCGGGTCGGTGGATTTGGGCAGCGGGCTAGGCTCTACTGCCCACGGCACGATTTTTTCTTCGGTGCTGTTCAGGCTGATGGCTTTTTTGTCCGACTTGGGCACGTCGTCCCACATCTGCGCCGGGAACTGGCTCCACACCGCGGCAAATTTCTCGCCCCAGTAGCCGGTCCAGGTCAGGCCGGACAACAGCATAAACAACAAAAAGATAGCGCCCCAGAAGCCGGTAACGGCGTGGATATCGCGCCAGAAAGCCCGGCCACCGGCGTGCAGGCGCGGCCAGAACACCGCCAGCTTGCCACGACCACGCGGCCACCACAGGTACAGGCCGGACACCAGCAAGACCAGCGTCCAGCTGGTGGCCAGCTCCACCAGCAAGTCACCGTTTTTGCCCATCAACAGCTCGCCATGCAGCTTCAGCACGATAGTTTGCAGGTTATTGTTTTCGTCCAGCGCCCCCAGTACGGTGCCCTGGTAAGGGTCCACGTACACGCCCAGCTTGGCGTCGGCCGTCTTGATGATGACCTTGGCGCTGGCGTCGGCAGCCGCAGGCGGCTGGTAACGCAGCACGCTGGCACCCGGGTACTGCGCTTTCACCGCCGCCACCAGGTGGTCAGCCGGGTGTGCCGACGTACTGGCAGCGGGGACGTTCAGCAGCTGGCCGTACATCAGCTGGTCCAGCTGCGGCTTGAACAGGTAAATCATGCCGGTGATGGCCAGCATGATCATGAACGGCGCCACCAGCAAACCGGCATAAAAATGCCAGCGCCAGGCCACGGTGTAATAGCGGGGGGTTTTCTTTTCGGCAACAACGGCCATGGTGGTTTCCTGCACAGGACAAAACAAGGCAGGCATTGTTAAGGTTGGCCGCACGCACCACAAGGCGGTGCGACACTATGCCGCAGGCGGCAAAACGCCGCGCTCAGGCGGCCTGCTGCGCCGCACGGATAACCGACAGCAGCGCCGCCAGCTCGGCCAGGCCGGCCTGCCACTGCGTATGGCCGGACGCCACATTGATATGGCCGGCCCCGCGCAGCCACACCAGTGGCGCCTGCCATAGCGCGGCCATGCGCGCGCTGCGCAGCGGCAGGCTGTACGGGTCGCTGTCGCTGGCTACTACCCGGGCAGCAAACGGCAGCGCGGCCTGCGGCAGCGGGGCAAACGGCTGCAGCTGGGCGGGCGCGCTGGCGCGCTCGACATCGGCCGGGGCCACCAATAGTGCACCGGCCAGCTTATTGCCATAGCGGGCGGCGTAGTGCGCCACCGTAGCGCAGCCCAGGCTGTGGGCAATCACCACCACCGGCTGCGTGGCAGCCTCTACCGCTGCATCCAGCGCGGCCAACCAGTCCCCCAGCTGCGGCGCGTGCCATTCATGGTTGGCCACGCGCTGCGCGCCCAGCAGCTGCTGCCAGTGGCTTTGCCAGTGGTCCGGGCCGGAGTTATTCCAGCCCGGCTGGATGATAAAGTCGAAACCGGAAAAATCATGTGCCATGCCGCTGCTCCTGCCAATGTCATTGGCTGTTACCTTAGCAGGGCTTTTATATTTCCAAAAAGACTGATTTATTGTTTTTTTATTTCTCATGGCAATATAAACACCCCAGGCAAGCGCGCCTGATCTGGTAAAATCGCCGCTGCCTAGGTGCTTGCCCGGCTCGGCCGGCAAGTTAAACGGGAAACAGCCCCAAGCTGTGCTGCCCCCGCAACGGTGTGTTTCATCTGGCTGCCACGCGCAGCTGCCCGGCCCCTGCGCCACTGTACCTGCCGGTACGGGAAGGCGGGCCAGTGGCGAAACCAGCCCGGATACCGGCCCAGGCCACGCTGTGTGCTGCCAGACACCCTGGCCGCACGCTTTACCATGCTGCGGAGGGCGGCATGCGGCCAGCCCCCTGCCCGCCCGCCCCCGCTGTACACCGGAAACACCGTGCAGCCCATGTCTTCTCTTTCATCACCGCGCCCGGCCCACACTGCGCTACGCCTGCCCCCGGCCAGCCTGCTGACCCTGCTGCTGGCCATTAGCGTGGCGACCTTGCTGCTGGCCTGCGCCAGTGGCAGCGTGGCACTGGGGCCCGACCAGCTATGGCAGGTACTGCAGGGCCGGGGCGATGCGCTGGCCACCACCCTGCTGCAGCTGCGGCTGGAACGCGCCCTTACCGCCTGGATTACCGGCGCCGCGCTGGCGCTGGCCGGCCTGCTGATGCAGTCGCTGCTGCGCAACCCGCTGGCCGACCCCTACGTGATGGGCGTCTCCGGCGGCGCCTCGGTGGGCGCCCTGCTGGCGCTGTGGCTGGGCCTGGCCGTGTGGCAGGTAGACCTGGCGGCGGTAGCTGGCGCGCTGGTGCTGTCCGGTGTGCTGTTCTGGCTGGCGCGGCGCGACTTTGGCCGCAGCAGCGGCACCGTGCTGCTGCTACTGACCGGTGCGCTGCTGTCTACCGCCTGCGGCGCAGTGATTTCGCTACTGCTCACCATTGCGCAAGACAACCAGCTGCGCGGCATGGTGTTCTGGCTGGTGGGCGATATTTCCGGCACGCCGCTACGGCCGTGGCCGTGGCTGGTACTGCTACCGGCCATGCTGCTGGCCTGGTGGCAGGCCCCTGCCATCAACCTGCTGGCGCTGCACGGCGACCACGCCGCCACGCTGGGCGTGCCGCTGGCGCGCCTGCGCCGCCTGCTGCTGCTGCTGGCAGCCAGCCTGACTGCCACCGCCGTCAGCCAGGGTGGCAGCATCGGCTTTGTCGGCCTGATGGTGCCGCACGCCTGCCGCCTGGTATGCGGGCCCAACCTGCGCCTGCTGATCCCCGCCTCCATCCTGGCCGGCGCCAGCCTGCTGGTACTGGCCGACACCCTGGCGCGCACCGTGGTGGCCCCCATGCAGCTGCCGGTGGGCATTCTTACCGCACTGCTGGGCGTGCCGGTGCTGTTCTGGCAGCTGTCGCGCACGCGCCGGAGGCTGGCATGATGCTGCACACAGACAAACTCAGCATTGTGCAAGGCCAGCGCCACCTGCTGCACCAGCTGGGCTGGCAAGTGCAGGCCGGCGAAGTATGGTGGCTGGCCGGGCGTAACGGCTGCGGCAAAAGCACGCTGCTGGCCACACTGGCCGGGCTGCGCGCCCCCGCACAGGGCATCATCAGCCTGTGCGGCCAACCTTTAGGCACCACCGCGCCGCGCCTGCGCGCCCAGCGCCTGGCGCTGCTGCCACAAGCCAGCCACGACGCCTTCGACTACGCCGTGATCGACGCGGTAGCCGCCGCGCGCTACCCGTGGCCGGACGACGGCCACAACCCCGGCCGCATTGCCGCCGCGCTCAACGCTTTCGACCTGGCACGCCTGGCCGAGCGCCCGCTGCAGGCCCTGTCCGGCGGCGAGCGCCAGCGCGTGGCGCTGGCCAGCGTGATGGCGCAAGACGCCCCGCTGATCCTGCTGGACGAGCCCACCAATTCGCTGGACCTGGCGCACCAGGCCGCGCTGCAAGTACAGATACGCCGCTGGCAGGCCGAGGGCAAAGCCGTCGTTGTGGTGAGCCACGACCTGCAGTTTGCCCCTGCCATCGCCAGCCATGCCCTGCTGCTGGATGGCGCCGGCGGCCATAGCCAGCACCCCCTGGCCCAGCTCAGCGCCACCCACCTGGCAGAGGTACTGGGCTACCCGCTTACCCGCATCACCCACGCAGGCCACCCCTGCTTTTTACCCGGACACAGCACATGAGCCACACCGACGACCAAGGCCGCACCGAGCGCCACAACGCCCGCATGGCACGCAAAAAAGAAATCATGGACGCCCGTATCGCCGCTGCTGACCAGCACCGCGGCGTATTTATCGTGAACGCCGGTAACGGCAAAGGCAAAAGCTCCAGCGGCCTGGGCATGGTGATGCGCGCGCTGGGCCACGACATGCAGGTAGGCGTGGTGCAATTCATCAAAGGCGCCATGGAAACCGGCGAAGAGCGCTTCCTGCGCCGCTTCCCCGAGCAGGTGCAGTTCCACGCCATGGGCGAGGGCTACACCTGGAACACGCAAGACCGCGAACGCGACGTGGCCCGCGCCACCGAAGCCTGGGCCAAGGCCCGCGAGATGCTGCAAGACCCGGCCATCGGCCTGGTGCTGCTGGACGAGCTGAACATCGCGCTGAAATACAAATACCTGGACGTAGAGCAGGTGCTGGACGACATCCTGGCGCGCCCGCTGCACCAGCACGTGATCGTGACTGGCCGCGGCGTACCGGACGCGGTAGTGGAAGCCGCCGACACCGTCACCGACATGACGCTGGTCAAACACGCCTTCGCTGCCGGCATCGCCGCCCAGCCCGGCGTGGAGTGGTAGGCCCCGGTTACCAGATTGCCGCCACGGCATTTTTCGCCACGGAATACACAGAAAACACAGAAAAAGCCACCGGCCACTACCCAGCTAGGTGCTAACCAACGCGGCGGTTGACGTATTTTCCGTGGATTCGGTGGCCCAAAAGAATGGATTAGCCACGGGCGATACCGAATACCAGTGCCTACCAGCAGGCCGGGCTTCGACGACAACCGTCTTTAGTCCGTGCCTTTTGTGCATTCCGTGGCAAATAAAGTTTTTCTCTGATACGCCTTACAAAGAAAGCCCCATGAGCTGCAAAGCCCTTCTGCTGTCTGCCATCGCCTCCGGCCAGGGCAAAACCACCGTTACCGCCGCGCTGGCGCGCCGCCTGGTACGCGACGGCTACCGCGTTCGCGTGTTCAAAACCGGGCCGGACTTCATCGACCCGCTGCTGCTGGCCGCCGCCAGCGGTGGCACGGTAGACGTGCTGGACCTGTGGATGTGCACGCCAGCGCAGTGCCAAAGCCTGCTGGCACAAGCCGCCGCCGAAGCCGACTACGTACTGATAGAAGGCGTAATGGGCCTGTATGACGGCCAGCCGTCCAGCGCCGACCTGGCAAAACAGTTTGGTGTGCCGGTGCTGGCGGTGCTGGACTGCAGCGCCATGGTGGGCACAGCGCTGGCCATTGCCCGCGGCCTGCGCGACCACGGCCAGCTGCCGTGGGCCGGCCTGCTGGCCAACCGCGTCGCCAGCAACGGCCACGCCGACATGATCCGCGCCTGCGGCACGCCCGATTTGCCAGTGGTGGGCTGCCTGCCACGCCAAGCCGAATCGCTACCCGAGCGCCACCTCGGCCTGCACCTGCCCAGCGACCTGCCCGACCTGGCAGTGCGGCTGGACGCGCTGGCCGACGCGCTGCAGCTGGACCACGCCGTGCTGGCCGTGCTGCCCGACTTCGCGCCAGACGCCGCGCCAGCAGCACCGCTGCCGCCGCTGTTGGCCGGCAAAACCATCGCCGTGGCGCACGACGCGGCCTTTGCCTTTGTCTATGCGGCCAACCTGCGCACGCTGCAGGGCATGGGCGCGCGCATCGCCACCTTCTCGCCGCTGGCTAACGACGCCATTCCGGCCGATGCCGACGCGCTGTGGCTGCCCGGCGGCTACCCCGAGCTGCACGGCGCCACGCTGGCGGGTAACACGCGCTGGCTGGCCAGCGTGCAAGCCTTTACCGCCGCCGGCAAACCGGTATGGGCCGAATGCGGCGGCATGATGGCGCTGGCCGAACAGCTGCACGACACCCAGGGCCAGGCGCACCGCATGGCCGGCATCCTGCCCGGCAGCGTGCGCATGACCGCCAAGCTGGCCGGGCTGGGCAGCCAGGGTTGGCCGCACCCCGCCGGCGAGCTGCGCGGCCACACCTTTCATTACTCGCAGTTCGATACCCCGCTGGCTGCCGCCGCCACCTGCCAGCGCAAGGCCGGTGGCAGCCCGGGCGAGGCCATCTACCGCCATGGCAGCGTGCAGGCCAGCTACTTTCACGCCTACTTTGCCAGCCAGCCGGCCGCCGCCGCCGCGCTATTCCTGCCGGGGGCCGCATGCTAGGCACCAGCCTGCTACTGGCCGCCGGCCTGCTGGCCGACCGCGTGCTGGGCGAGCCCACGCGCTACCACCCGCTGGTGGGCTTTGGCCGTGCGGCCAACTGGCTGGAAAAACGCCTGAACGTTGGCCGCAGCCGCCTGCTGCGCGGCGCTTTTGCCTGGGCACTGCTGGTGCTGCCGCTGCCGCTACTGCTGGCCTGGCTACTGGCGCAGCTGCCCACGCTGGCCGCCACCGTGCTGAGCGTGGCGGTGCTGTACTTTACGCTGGGCCGCCAGAGCCTGATCGACCACACCCGCCCCATTGCCGACGCGCTGCTGCAGGGCAAGCTGGCCGAGGCGCGGGCGCTGACCGCGCGCATTGTCAGCCGTGACCTGCGCCAGGCCGACGACAGCGCCATCACCCGCGCTGCTACCGAGTCGCTACTGGAAAACGGCCACGACGCCGTATTCGGCGCGCTGTTCTGGTTTGCCGTGGGCGGCGCACCGGCGGCGCTGGCCTACCGCCTGGCCAACACGCTGGACGCCATGTGGGGCTACCGTAACGACCGCTTCGAGCGCTTTGGCAAAACCGCTGCCCGCGCCGACGACGTGCTGGGCTACGTGCCCTCGCGCCTCACCGCGCTGGCCTACGCCTTGGCCGGCAATACGCGGCTGGCGCTGGCCTGCTGGCGCCGCCAGGCCCCGCTGTGGGACAGCCCCAACGCCGGCCCGGTCATGGCCGCCGGCGCCGGCGCGCTGGGCGTGCAGCTGGGCGGTGCCGCTGTTTACCACGGCCAGCTGGAAGCGCGGCCCGAGCTGGGCGCAGGCCCGGCCCCGCGCGCCGGCGACATCCGCCGCGCCGCGCAGCTGATGGACCGCGCCATCGTGCTGTGGCTGCTATTGGCGCTGCCGCTATGAGCCACACACTGCGCCCCATCCACGGCGGCAACCTGCTGCAAGCCGTGGCCTGCTTTGGCGGCACGCCCGAACAATGGCTGGATTTGTCCGCCGCGCTGAACCCGCAGCCCTACCCGGCTGCGGCCACCGACCCCGCGCTGTGGTACACGCTGCCGCAGCCGGACGCCGCGCTGCACGCCGCCGCCTGCGCCTACTACGGCGCGGCCAAGCTGTTGCCGGTGGCCGGTAGCCAGGCCGCCATCCAGGCGCTGCCACGGCTGCGCGCACCTGGCCGCGTGGCGGTAGCCCACCCCAGCTACGCCGAACACGGCTGGCGCTGGGCGCGCGCCGGGCACCAGGTAGCGCGCTACCCGCACGCCGAGCTAGCCGCGCAAGCGGGCCAGGTGGACGTGCTGATCCTGTGCAACCCCGACAACCCCAGCGGCCAACGTTGGCCGCAACACGCTGTGCTGGCCATGGCGGCGGCGCAGGCGGCACGCGGCGGCTGGCTGGTGGTGGACGAGGCGTTTGCCGACGTGACGCCCGAGCTGTCCGTAACCGCGTACGCCGCCACGCAGCCCGGCCTGGTGGTACTGCGTAGCCCCGGCAAGTTCTTTGGTCTGGCCGGTTTGCGGCTGGGCTTTGTCGCTGCCGCGGGCGATATCCTGCAGGCGCTGGATGACGAACTGGGGCCGTGGACCATCCCCGCGCCGGTGGCGCGCATTGCTAGCGCCGCGCTGACCGACCGCACCTGGCAGGCCAATGCGCAGCAGCAGTTGGCCGCCGGCCACGCGCGTTTGGTAGCGCTGCTGCAGGCGCACGGCCTGCCGGCTGATGGCTGCCACTTGTTTGCCGGCGGTGGCAGCGCGCACGCCGCCGCCCTGCAACAACACCTGGCGCGGCACCACATCTGGTGCCGCCTGTTTACCGACCCGCAGCCCCGCTTCCGCCTGGGGTTGCCCGCCAGCGAGGCGCACTGGCAGCGCCTGGCCGCCGCGCTGGCCCGCTTTGCACCGGATACCTTATGAAACCCATCGCCCTTGCCCTGGCCTGCGCCCTGGCACTGCCCGCCATGGCTGCCAGCGCCGCGCCGATTACCGTTACCGACGACCAGGGCCAAACGCTCACCCTGCCCGCGCCGGCCAAACGCGTGATCAGCCTGGCGCCGCACGTGACCGAGCTGATCTACGCCGCTGGCGGCGGCAGCCGGCTGATTGCCGCCGACGCCAACAGCAACTACCCGCCCGCCGCACAAAACCTGCCACAGGTGGGCAGCTTTCGCGGTATCGATATCGAACGCGTGATTGCCGCCAAGCCCGATTTGCTGATTGTGTGGCTGCACGGCCCGGCCGAAAAACAGCTGGCGCAGCTGAAGGCGCTGGGCATCCCCATGTATTACAGCGAGCCCAAGCACCTAGCCGACATCCCCGCCAGTCTGCGCAAGCTGGGCACCCTGCTGGGCAGCAGCGCCGCCGCCGAGCAAAGCGCCCGCCAGTTTGATACCGAGCTGGCCGCGCTGCGCCGCCAGTACGCCGGCAAGCCCAAGCTGCGCGTGTTCTACCAGGTGTGGCACAAGCCGCTGTACACGCTAAGCGGCCAGCACATCGTCAACGACGCCATTGAGCTGTGCGGCGGCCAGAACATTTTTGCCCAGCTGCCCATCCCCGCCCCGGTGGTGAGCGAAGAATCGGTCATTGCGGCCAACCCGCAGGTAATGCTGGCCGCCGGCATGAAAAAACAAGACGACCTGCAGGCACGCTGGGCCGGCATCAACGCCATTGCCGCCGTGCAGTACAAGCAGCAATACCAGATCGACAGTGACATCCTGAACCGCCCCACCCCGCGCTTCCTGCAAGGCACCCGCGCCGTGTGCCGCAGCCTGGACGCCGCACGGGCGGTCTACGCGAAAGTAAAACCATGATCCACACCACACCGCATTACCACCGCATTGCCTGCCTGTGTACCGAGGCGGTAGAAACCCTGTACTTGCTGGGCGCCGAGGACCTGATCGCCGGCATTTCCGGCTTTACCGTCTACCCGCCCGAAGCCCGCCAGCAAAAGCCCAAAATCAGCGGCTTTTCCAGCGGCAAGCTGGAAAAAATCATGGCGGTCACGCCCGACCTGGTGGTGGGCTATTCCAGCCTGCAAAGCGATATGCTGAAAGAAGTAGCCGAAGCTGGCGTGGATATCCTGCACTTCAACCACCACAGCGTAGACGGCGTACTGCGCATGGTGCGCGTGCTGGGCAGCCTCACCGGCCGCCGCCACGCCGCCGAGCTGCTGTGCGAGCAGCTGGAAGGCCAGATCAGCGCCGCCCGCCTGGAAACCGCCGCGCGCGACGCCGCCGGCCTGCCGCGCCCGCTGGTGTATTTCGAAGAATGGCACGACCCCATCATCAGCGGCATCGGCTGGGTGGGCGAGCTGATCGCACTGGCCGGCGGGCGCGACGCCTTTGCCGAGCTGGCCGGCCACGCCCGTGCCAAACAGCGCATCGTGGCCGATCCGCAAACCGTGATAGACCGCCAGCCAGACCTGATGGTAGGCAGCTGGTGCGGCAAGCGCTTCCGCCCCGAAACCGTACTGGAGCGCGACGGCTGGCAAGACGTACCAGCGGTGCGCAACGCCGAGCGCGGCCATATTATCGAGATCAAGTCCGCCGACATCCTGGCCCCCGGCCCTACGCTGATCAGCCGCGGCCTGCCGCAGCTGCAGGCGCTGATCCGCCAGTGGCACGAAGACCGCGCCGGCTAAGCATCTTTGCAGGCATTTTCAGCCACGAAAGCACACCGAAAGCACAGACAAAACCGCCCCGGCACGCCCACCGCTACCGGCACAAGCAACAGCGGCAAGCTTTCACGCTGTTTTCCGTGCCTTCAGTGTGCGTCAGTGGCAAAACCAAGAGAGACACCATGCCCGCCCAACCCTGGCCGTTCCCCACGCTGATGGTGCAAGGCTGCACCTCGGACGCCGGCAAAAGCACGGTGGTGGCCGCGCTGTGCCGCCTGCTGGCCGATGCCGGCTACCGCGTCGCCCCGTTCAAACCGCAAAACATGGCGCTGAACAGCGCAGTAACCGAAGACGGCGGCGAGATCGGCCGCGCGCAGGCGCTGCAAGCCATCGCCGCCCGCGTGGCACCGCATACCGACATGAACCCGGTGCTGCTCAAGCCCAGCAGCGACACCGGCGCCCAGGTCATCATCCACGGTAAGGTGCGCGCCGACATGAACGCGCGCGACTACCACCAGTACAAAACCACCGCCATGGCCGCCGTGCTGCAGTCCTACCAGCGGCTGCAGGCGCAGTACGACGTGGTGATGGTGGAAGGCGCCGGCAGCCCGGCCGAGGTCAACCTGCGCGAGCGCGACATCGCCAATATGGGCTTTGCCGAGGCAGTGGACTGCCCGGTGATTCTGGTAGCCGACATCGACAAGGGCGGCGTGTTTGCTCACCTGGTGGGCACCCTGGATTGCCTGAGCGACAGCGAACGCGCCCGCGTGGTGGGCTTTGTCATCAACAAATTCCGTGGCGACATCAGCCTGCTGCAAGACGGTCTGGACTGGCTGGAAGCCAAAACCGGCAAGCCGGTGCTGGCGGTGCTGCCCATGCTGCACGGCCTGATGCTGGACGCCGAAGACGCGGTGCAAAGCCAACAGCAGCGCGGCGACTTCAATATCGTGGTGCCGGTACTGCCGCGCATCAGCAACCATACCGACTTCGACGCGCTACGCGCCCACCCCGGCGTGAACCTGCACTTTGTCGGCCCCGACGCCCCCAAACCGGCAGCCGACCTGGTGATCCTGCCCGGCAGCAAGAACACCCGCGCCGACCTGGCCTTCCTGCAGGCACAAGGTTGGCCGCCCTACCTGCAGCGCCACCTGCGCTACGGCGGCCGCGTGCTGGGCATCTGCGGCGGCTACCAGATGCTGGGCCGCCATATCCACGACCCGCTGGGCGTGGAAGGCGCCCCCGGCAGCAGCGCCGGCCTGGGCTACCTCGACATCGACACCACGCTGGCCGCCGACAAAACGCTCACGCGGCGCGAAGGCCGCTTTGTGAACGCCGACGCAGCGGTAAGCGGCTACGAAATCCACATGGGCGTGAGCCACGGGCCGGACTGCGAACGGCCGGTGTTCCAGCTGAACGACGGCAGCGTGGACGGCGCCGTCAGCCCCGACGGCGCGGTGATGGGCAGCTACCTGCACGGCCTGTTCGACCACCCGCAAGCCGGCAGCGCCCTGCTGCAGTGGGCTGGCATGCTTCATGCAAATGGGGTAGATTTGTCGCTATTGCGTGAAAATAGCCTGGACAGGCTAGCCAGCAGCAGCCAGCCACTAATGGAAGCGCTGCAACGGCTGCCGCGCTGGCGCACGGCGTAGCTCGGCCAACCTTGGTGGGCAAACGCGTAGCCCGGATAAGGCACAGCCGCATCCGGGGTTGCCATTCAAGACCAGAATGACTGTCGCCGTTTTTGACTTGCCACTTCCCCGGATGCGCCGTTGGCTTATCCGGGCTACAAGCTAGTGAACAAGCCAGTCTTGGGTAGGTTGGCGCTGAACAAAGTGAAGCCCAACGCCGACCACGTGA
>JAIXTB010000322.1 GCA_027484385.1 Neisseriaceae bacterium
CCAGGTGGTGGCACCGGCGCTGTCTTCAAGCACGATACCGGCGGCGGTGAGTTCGTCGCGGATACGGTCGGATTCGGCCCAGTTTTTGGCTGCGCGTGCGTCTTTGCGCGCCTGAATCAGCGCCTCTACCTGCTCGGCACTCAGGCCGCCCTCGGCGCTATCGCCTTGCAGGAAGGCTTCCGGGTCGCGCTGCAGCAGGCCCAGCACACCACCCAGGTCTTTCAGCAGGCGTGCCAGCGCCAGGTCCTTGCTCTTGTTCACTTCGCCCGCCAGCTCAAACAGTACCGACACCGCTTCGGAGGTACCAAAGTCGTCGTCCATGGCGGCCTTGAAGCGAGCCGCGTACGGGTTGGCCCAGTCGATGCCGGTGCTGGCTGGCAGCGCCAGGCCGCGCAGCGCGGTGTACAGGCGGGTGAGGCCCTGCTTGGCATCGTTGAGGATGCCGTCGGTAAAGTTGACCGGGCTGCGGTAGTGGCTGCGCACGATAAAGAAGCGGATGACTTCGCCGTCAAAGTGGCCCAGCACGTCGCGGATGGTAAAGAAGTTGCCCAGGCTCTTGGACATCTTGGTGCCATCCACATTGATAAAGCCGTTGTGCATCCAGTAGTTCACGTACTGGTGGCCGTGTGCGCCTTCGCTTTGGGCAATTTCGTTTTCGTGGTGCGGGAACTGCAGGTCTTCGCCGCCGCCGTGGATATCGAAATGCTCACCCAGGTGGTGGCAGCTCATGGCCGAGCACTCGATGTGCCAGCCAGGGCGGCCGGCGCCCCACGGGCTTTGCCACTGCGGCTCGCCCGGCTTGGCGGCTTTCCACAGCACAAAGTCGAACGGGTCACGTTTGTTTGGGTCTACGTCGATGCGCTCGCCGGCGCGCAGGCTTTCCAGCGTCTTGCCGGACAGCTTGCCGTAGCCTTCAAACTCGCGCACGGCGTAGTACACGTCGCCATTGGGCGCCGGGTAGGCCTTGCCACGGTGAATCAGCTTGCTGATGATGTCCTGCATGCCGCCAATATGCTGGGTGGCACGCGGCTCGAAGGTTGGCCGCAGCAGGCCCAGCGCCTCGGTATCGGCGTGCATGTCGGCGATGGTTTCTTCTACCAGCGCCTCGGCGCTGATACCGCGCTCGGCAGAACGCTTGATGATCTTGTCGTCAATATCGGTAATATTGCGCACATAGGTCACGTCGTAGTTGCTGGCCGCAAACCAGCGGTAGATTACGTCAAAGGCGGTGAGCATACGGGCGTGGCCGATATGGCACAGGTCGTAGACAGTCATGCCACACACGTACATCTTTACCTGGCCGGGTACGAGCGGTTTGAATTCTTCTTTCTGGCGGGTCAGTGTGTTATAGAGCTTGAGCATGGCGTCTTAGCCTGTATCGGTTATCTAACGAACCGCTATTGTAGCAAAGCCGTCAAGCCCCTAGCGTGTAGCGTGGCCCGCTGCTGGCAAGCGTGGACGAAACAACAAAACCAAGACAGGAGTAATGCATTGTGAATTGGGGAAGCGAAGTGCTGGCCAGCCTGGTATGGCTGGGCGAGGCCATGGTGATTACCCTGCTGCTGAGCGGCGGCGCGCTGTGGCTGCTGACACGCCACACGCAGTGGGGGCGACAGTTCTGGCAGCTATCGGGCGACTACTTTCAGCCGCGCAAGCACGGCTGGCGGCCCTTGCTGAGCCTGCTGCTGATTGTACTGGTGACCTTGGCCGGCGTGCGGCTGAGCGTGCTGTTTTCCAACTGGTACAACGGCATGTATACCGCGCTGCAAAAGCTGGACCAGAAAGCCTTCTGGGCGTCCATGCTGCTGTTTGCGGCGCTGGCTACGGCACACGTTGGCCGCGTGCTGTTTGAATACTACCTGCAGCAGGCGTTTGTGATCCGCTGGCGGCAGTGGCTGAACGAACGCTTGCTGGGGCAATGGCTGCAGGGCCAGGCTTACTACCGCAGCCACCATCTGGCCACCCCGGCAGATAACCCGGACCAGCGTATCCAGCAGGACATTACCAGCTTTGTCAGCAGCAGCCTGTCGCTGTCCATGGGCGTGATCGACGCGCTGGTATCCACCTTCGAGTTCACCATCATTCTGTGGGGGCTGTCGGGCGCCCTGGCTATCTTCGGGGTAGAGATTCCGCGCAGCACGGTGTTCATTGCCTACATCTACGTGATCATTGCCACGGTGTTTGCCTTCCGTATTGGCCGCCCGCTGATCCGCCTGAATTTCCTGAACGAAAAGCTCAATGCCGACTACCGCTACAGCCTGATGCGGGTGCGCGAGTACAGCGAGAACATCGCCTTTTACCGCGGCGAGCAGGTTGAGGGCGCGGGCCTGCGCCAGCGCTTTGGCGAGGTCATCGACAATATCTGGGCGCTGGTTTTCCGGAACCTGAAGCTGAGTGGCTTCAACCTCACCGTCAGCCAGACCGGGGTGATTTTTCCTTTCCTGCTGCAGGCCAAGCGCTTTTTTGCCAAGGAAATTTCGCTGGGTGACATGGTGCAAACCGCCCAGGCATTTGGCCAGCTGCAAACCAATCTGTCGTTCTTTCGCACCTCGTACGACAACTTTGCCGAATACAAAGCCGTGCTGGACCGCCTGACCGGTTTCCAGGACGCCTGCCAGCAGGCCGTGCTGCTGCCGCAAGCGACCAGCAGCCACGCCGATAGCGGCCTGTCGCTGCAAGCCTTCACCGTACGCCGGCCAGACCAGCAGGTGCTGATCGACCAGCTGCAGCTGTCGCTGCACAGTGGCGACGCGCTGCTGATACGCGGCCCGTCCGGTAGCGGCAAGACCACACTGCTGCGCGCCATTGCCGGGCTGTGGCCGTATTGCGACGGCCAGATTGCCTACCCGCAGCAAGCCGCGCTGTTCTTGTCGCAGCGCCCTTACCTGCCGCTGGGCAGCCTGCGCGACGCGCTAAGCTACCCGCAAGCGGCTATTGCCGACAGCACCCGCATCGGCAGCGTACTGCAGGCCGTGCAGCTGGGGCAGCTGGCCAGCCGCCTGGACGAAGTGGCCGACTGGAGCCGCATCCTGTCGCTGGGTGAGCAGCAGCGGCTGGCGTTTGGCCGCCTGCTGTTGGCCGCACCGAAAGTGGCTTTCCTGGACGAAGCCACCTCGGCCATGGACGAAGGCCTAGAAGACGCACTATACCGCCTGGTACGCAGCCAGCTGCCGGGCACGGTGCTGGTGAGCGTAGGACACCGCAGCACCCTACTGGCTCACCATAGCCACCAGCTGCAGCTACAGGGAGAAGGGCGCTGGCAGCTGCAGTAACCGCCTGCCCCCAGGCCATCTCATGCCAGCCAGGGGGTTTCGCCTGGCTGGCATGTTTCACAACAGAAACTCGCGCTATCTAGTCAAAGTTATATATAAATACTGTTAAATTATTCATTATGGGTGATAATTTAACCTTGGCTCTATGCGAGAAACCCATGACCAGCCCTTCTTCCCTCAGCCCCTTGTTGGCAGCACTCAGCGCCTTGCTGGGCGAGCGCATTTCCACCAGTGACGCCGTGCGTGCCCACCACGGGCACGATGAATCCTGTCACCCGGACGCCCTCCCGGACGCAGTAGTGTGGCCACACAGCACCGCCGAGGTCAGCGCGATTGCCTGCCTGTGCAGCCAGCACGGCGTGCCGATGATCCCCTACGGCGCCGGCAGCTCGGTAGAAGGCCACACCCTGGCTATCCATGGCGGCATCAGCATTGACCTGTCGCAGATGCAGCGCATCGTGGCGGTACACGAAGCCGACCTGACCGCCACGGTAGAGGCCGGGGTAACCCGCATGCAGCTGAACCGTGAGCTGCGCCACAGCGGGCTGTTCTTTCCCATCGACCCCGGTGCCGATGCCACGCTGGGCGGCATGACCGCCACCCGCGCCAGCGGCACCAACGCCGTACGTTACGGCACCATGCGCGAGAACGTGCTGGCACTGACCGCCGTCCTGGCAAGCGGCGAGGTAATCCACACCGGCACCCGTGCGCGCAAATCCTCCGCCGGCTACGACCTGACCCGCCTGCTGGTGGGGTCGGAAGGCACGCTGGCCATCATTACCGAAGTCACGGTGCGTCTGTACGGCATGCCGGAAGCGATGTCGGCTGCCGTGGTGAACTTCGACA
>JAIXTB010000092.1 GCA_027484385.1 Neisseriaceae bacterium
CCAGGCTGTCCAGCGCCAGGTAGGTATAGGCGATGAATACGGCAATGATGGGTGTCAGCCAGCCAATGGTGGTGACCAGGCCCAGCGGCAGCAGCAGGCAATAGCCGGTCACGGTACGGTTCAGCAGCACGCGGTAAGTAAACGGGATAGGCGTGTTACGGATACGCTCGCAGCCGCCAATGACCTCGCCCAGGGTGTCCAGGTTGCGGTCTACCGACAGCCACTGCTGCTCGCTAAGGTGCCCGTCGCGCAGCAGCTGGTGGTTTTGTGCGTGCAGCCAGCCCAGAATGCGCGCCGGCCTATTGCGGCCACTACGCAGCTGTTCGGCCAAGTCAGCCGGTAGCAGGCGCACCAGGTGCGGGTGAATATCGTCGTCGCGCAGCTGGCCTTTCAGCGCGTAGGTCAGCGCACACACGGCGTACAGCATGGGGCGACCCTGCGGCGCGGCGACCGGCTGCAGCTTGCCGGTGAGCGAACGGCTCACGATCAGCAGGCCGCCCCACAATTTGCGGGCTTCCCAGAAGCGCTCGTAACTGGCCGAGTTGCGAAAGCCCAGAAAGATGGCCAGCGACACCCCCATCAGGGTAAAGATGCTGACATTCAGCGCCGAATCCGCATGCTGGCTCAGCCACCAGCCGTCCAGCACCACCGACAGCAGCGACAGGGCAAACACAATCGCCAGGCGCGACACGATGCGCGGCAATACCGAGCCATGCCAGACAAACAGCAGGCGCAGCCAGTTATAGCGGGGGAGAACAATCATGACAGCAAGGCACCGGCGGGTAGGCAAGGCCACCATCATAAGAAGGCAGCCCCGGGCTGGCAATGCGGGGCCGCCCCGGTCAGGCCGGGTCGGGCAGGCAGCGGCCCACGGTGGCAGATAGCCGCGCCCAGTCAAAATACGGGCCGGGGTCGGTCTTGCGGCCCGGTGCAATGTGCTCGTGGCCGGTAATGGCCTGCACGCCGCAGCGCGCCTGCAGCAGCTGCACCAGCGCGGTCAGCGTACGGTATTGCGCGTGGGCAAACGGCTCGACATCGCAGCCTTCCAGCTCTACCCCCAGCGCAAAGTCGTTACAACGCTCGCGCCCCTGCCACTGCGATACCCCGGCGTGCCAGGCACGGCGGTGCACCGGCACAAACTGCAGCAGGCTGCCGTCACGGCGGATAAAGAAATGGCAAGACACGCGCAGGTGTGCGATCTCGGCGTAAAACGGGTGTGCCGCAGGGTCCAGCGTATTGGTAAACAGCTCGGCCACGCCGCTGCCGCCATAACGGTAAGGCGGCAGGCTGATGTTGTGCACCACCAGCAGCGGCGTGGCGGCGGGTGCCGGGTAATCGTCACAGTTGGGCGAGGCGATCTGCTGCGCCTGGTCTACCCAGCCATCGCTGCCCAGGCTGAGCGGCAGCGGGCTTTCGTCGCGCACCCATGACAGGCGCAGCAGCGGCAGGCCGTCCGGTGCGGCAAAGCGTTTGTTCTCGACAAAACCGGCCTTCTGGTAACAGCGCACGGCGGCCTGGTTGGCCGCGGCCGTCATCACCGTGGCGCCCTGCTCGTGCTGCAGCGCCACCGTCAGCAGCCGCCCGGCCCAGCCCTCGCCCAGGCGCTGCGGGTGTACCAGGGTACGGGCGATCTCGGCACGGCCATCCTTGTAGCGCCCCAGCGTCAGCAGGCCGCATAGCGTACCGGCCTCGTCCCACGCCGCCAGAATCTGCAAGGGGCTGGTCTTGATGTCGTCTACGCTGCGCCACAGCCGCGGCAGGCGGTAGCCGTCCAGCCAGCCGACCTCCAGCGCGTGGGCCGCGTCGTGCAGCGCCAGCGCGGCAGCCAGGTTGGCCGCATCGTGCGGCAGGGGGGATACGCAAAACGGCACAGGCATGGCGTGCTCCGGCAAACAGGGGTGCGTCACTTTACCGCATGGCGGCGGCCTGCTGCGAGTGCCCTATCTGGCAGGCGCTTGAGCAACATCATGTGCAAATGCAGCAAAGCCACCCATACTGCCCACAACCCTTACCCAGGAGATGGCCATGCTTAGCCTAGACGCCCTGACTGCTTCGGCAGCCGCCCCCTCGTTCGACGAGCCGCTGGACATGCTGTACGCGTGCCATGACAAGGTGCGCCGCTTTTGCGACCAGCTGGATGCGCTACCGGCGTATATCGACGAGCACGGCCGCAACCAGGCGGTGATCAACACCATCGCCGGTATCGTGCGCTACTTCGACCTGGCCGGGCCCGCCCACCATCAGGATGAAGAAGACGAGCTGTTTCCGCTGATTCTGGCGCGCCAGCCGGACGCCGCCCCCAAGATCGAACAGCTGCTGGGCGAACACGGCTACCTGCACTCGCGCTGGAACGCCATCCGCGACGACCTGTTGGCCTATAACGCCGCCACGCTGGACGAGATCAGCGCCGACGAGGTGCACGAATTTGCACGGCTGTACCGCGAGCACGCCGCGCGCGAAGAACAATGGCTGTTCCCCACCGCTGCGGCACTGATCAACGACAGCGAGCTGGCACAGGCGGGCCAGCGCATGGCCGCCCGGCGCACGCTGAAACCGGCCGCCTAGACCGCCCTGCCCGTGGCCTGCGGCCAACCCTGCAGGCTGTGCAGTAATGCTGCGACCGCAGGCTGGCCCAGCACGTTGGCCGCATAGCACAGCCCGACGCGGCGCGACGGCGCCGCGCCATCCAGCGGCAGCCAGCCCATGCCCGGCCGTAGCAAGGCTGGCGGCAACAAAGCCACCCCTAGCCCGGCTTGCACCATATCGCGCGCCAGCGCCAGGCTGCCGGCCTGATGTGCGCTGGCCAGCGCCATACCGCCCCCGCCCAGCCACGCCAGCAGCCGCTGATGCGATGGATGCGACGGGCACACCACCCAATCCAGCGCCATCACCTGCAGGCGGGTAATGCCCCCCGACTCGGCAGCCGCCTGCGGCAAGGCCAGCACGAAGGCCTCCTCCCACAAAGGCAGGAACAGCTCGTCCTCGCAGCGCAGTTCTTCGCTAGCCAGCCGCAGCTCGCCGTGACAGCCGGGCAACACCTGCAGCAGCAGCTGCGGCAGCGCCTGGCGGCAGTGCGCCAGCAAGGCCACGCGCTGCACCTCACCCAGATCGGCCTCGACCCCAAGCGTCAGCGGCAGACAGCCCTGCGGCGCGGCAAACTGCGCTTTCAGCTGCGTCATCTGCGCCAGCAACTGCTGTGCCTGCGGGTACAGCCGGCGTGCCGCATCGCTCACGGTTACCCCGCGCGCCTCTCGCCCGAATAGCGGGGTTCCCAGCTCGTCCTCCAGCTGGCGGATGGTCACCGACAACGTAGGCTGGGTCAGGTGCAGCCGTGCGGCGGCGCGGGTGATGTTGCGCTCTTCAAACACGGCGATAAAGGCCTTGAGCTGACGCGTATCCATAGATTTTCTCGATGATTGACAGCGGAATTTATCATTTTTCAGGGCATGAAGGCTGCCATAGACTACCAGCCATCGAATCATCACATGAAAGACAGCCTATCATGCGCAAACCACTAATCATCATTACCGGCGCCAGCTCCGGCATTGGCGAAGCCACTGCCCGCCAGCTCTCGGCCCTGGGCTACCCGCTGTTGCTGCTGGCGCGCCGCATCGAACGCCTGCAAGCGCTGGCGCTGCCACAGGCGCTATGCCGCAAGGTAGACGTGACCGACGCCGCCGCCCTGCACGCAGCGGTAGCCGAGGCCGAGGCACTGTACGGTGCCGCCGACGCGCTGGTGAACAACGCCGGCGTGATGCTGCTGGGCCGCATGCACGAGCAAGACCCGGCCGAATGGCAGCGCATGCTGGATGTGAACGTACGCGGCGTGCTCAACGGCATCCACGCGGTGCTGGCCGGCATGATGGCGCGCCGCCACGGCACCATCATCAACGTCAGCTCGATTGCCGGGCGCAAAACTTTCCCCGACCACGTGGCCTATTGCGGCAGCAAGTTTGCCGTGCACGCCATTAGCGAGAACCTGCGCGAAGAAGTCAGCAGCCATAACGTACGCGTGATCACCATCGCGCCGGGGGCGGTGGAAACCGAACTGCTGGGCCATACCAGCAACGCCAGCATCCGCGAAGGCTACGAGGCGTGGAAGCGCACCATGGGCCCGGTGCTGCGCGCCGAAGACGTGGCCGACACCATCCGTTATGCCTACGAGGCCCCGCAAAGCGTGTGCATCCGCGAGATCGTGCTGGCCGCCACCCACCAGCCAGCCTGATAGCGGCAAGGTTGGCCGCAACAATAAAAAAGCGCCCCGCAGGGCGCTTGTTGCATTGGCCAGTTTGGCGGTCAGGCCGTCAGCACCAACAGCTCGGCAAAGGCTTTCTCGAACAGCACCAGGCCGTCGTGCTGCAGCTGTTCGCCGGCGGCTACCACATCCACACCCGCAGCCGCGGCGGCGTCCAGCACCGCATGCGCTTCGTCTGCGCCTTGGGCCAGGGTGGCGGCGGCGTTGCCGTGGTCGCGGAACAGCGCCAGCGTGGCATCCGGTACGGTGTTGACAGTTTCGTCACCAATCAGGCTTTCCACGTACAGCACGTCGGAGTAGGCCTTGTTCTTGGTACCGGTAGACGCCCACAGCAGGAACTGGGCGCGGGCACCGGCGGCTTTCAGTGCGGCAAATTCTTCACCGTGGAAGCGCGCCAGATAGCGCTGGTAGGCCACCTTGGACAGCGATACCGCTACCTTGCCTTGCAGCTCGGCGGGCAGCTGCGCATCCAGCAGGCTATCCACGCGCGACAGGAAGAAGCTGGCTACGGCCTTCACGTGCTGCAGCGGCTGGCCGGCAGCGTGGCGTGCGGTGAGGCCGGCGATGTAGGCATCCCATACGGCTTCAACCTGTGGCAACGAGAACAGCAGCGTGATGTTGACGTTGATACCCTCGGCAGTCAGCTGGCCAAAGGCGGCAATACCTTCCGGCGTGGCCGGAATCTTGATCATGGCGTTGGGGCGGTTAATGGCGGCCCACAGGCGGCGCGCGGCGGCCAGGGTGCCAGCTTCGTCACGCGACAGCGCAGGAGAGACTTCCAGCGATACGTAGCCGTCGTCGCCAGCGGTAGCCTGGTATTGCGGCAGGGTCAGGTCGCAGGCAGCCTGGATATCGGCAATCACCAGCGTTTCGTAGCGCTGCTCGGCGCTAAGGCTGGCGTCGGTTTTCAGTGCGGCCAACTCTGCCTGATAGCGCGGGTCGGTACTGATGGCTTTATGGAAGATGGCGGGGTTGGAGGTCACACCGGCAATGCCGTCATCGGCCAGCAAGCGGGCCAGCTCGCCGGTTTGCAGCAGTTCACGGGACAGGTTATCCAGCCAGATGCGCTGGCCGAACGGGCGGATGGCTTGTAGTCGGTTCATGGGCGTGTTGCTCTTTATGTTGGAAGGCGCGGCAGACCGGCTGCAGCGCTTGTGTAGTACGGCACATGCTACCTTGCCCACCGTCTGTAGCAAAGCCATTACAGCATGGGGCGGGTGGCTATTAAACGGTACAAATCACCCGACATGGCCGTGTAGCCGGCATGAGCACCGCGCCAAGTGCGGAAAAATGGCACAAGCGTGCCCGACAGCAGCACTCAGCACAGCACATCTGCATGGTGGAAATCAGGGTTGGCCGCTGTCGAAATCAAACACCAGCGCCTGCGCCAGCAAGGGCTGAACCTGCGCCACAAACGCCTGGTGCGCTGGGTGATCCAGGTAGTGTTGCAGCGCGGCGGCGTCGTCAAAGCGCAGCAGCCAGCCGTGGGTATAGCCCTGGGCCAGGTTTTCCGGGCTGATGTCGGTACCGGCACGAAAGCCGCGTACCTGCGGGATGGCCGCTGGCAGGGCGGCAAAGGCTGCCAGCGCGGCGTCGGTATCGGCGTGGCTGGCGTGGGGGGCGAAACGGAACAGTACGATGTGCTCAATCATTCGGTGCGACCTGCTCGGCGTTGAAAACCACACTGAACACGCTGCCCTTGTCCGGCTCGCTCTGGATCTCCAGCTTGGCGTGGTGGCGCGCCAGCACGTGCTTGACGATGGCCAGGCCCAGGCCGGTGCCGCCATTGCCGCGCGAGCGGCCGCGGTCGACACGGTAGAAACGTTCGGTGAGGCGTGGCAGGTGCTCGCGCGGGATGCCGATACCGGTATCGGCCACGGTAAAGGCCACGCGGCCTTCGTCGTCCTGCGTCCAGCGCAGGTAGATGCTACCGCCTTCCGGCGTATAGCGCACGGCGTTGGACACCAGGTTGCCAAAGGCCGAGTGCAGTTCCTGCGCATTGCCCCACAGGTCGTGCGGGCAGGTGTTTTTGACCACGATACGGTGCCGCCCCTGCGACAGACCTTCGGCTTCCACCACCATGGTGTCCAGCAGCGCCGCCATGTGCACGCGGTCTTGCAGCATGGTGCGCGGGCCGTTTTCTATGCGCGACAGGGTGAGCAAGTCTTCTACCAGGCTGTGCATGCGGCGCGACTGCTCCAGCATCATGGGCAGGAACTGGCGCAGGGTGGCGTCTTCTACCTGCGGCATTTCGGACAAGGTTTCCAGGAAGCCGCCTACCACCGTCAGTGGGGTACGCAGCTCGTGCGATACGTTGGCCACAAAGTCGCGGTGCACGGTTTGCACACGCTCCAGCTGGGTGATGTCGCGCGAGAGCAGCAGCTTGCGCGTGGTGTCGAACGGTACCAGCTGGATGGATAACACCAGCTCGCTGCCGGTGCCGCTATGCAGGATCAGCGGCTGGCTGTAGCTCTGCGCCGCCATGTAGTCGTGAAACGCCGGCTGGCGCACCAGGTTCAGTATCTGGCTGCCTACGTCGGTTTTGCGGTTCAGCCCCAGGTGTTCTACGGCCATGGGGTTGATCCACTCGATGTGGTCGTACTCGTCCAGCACCACCACGCCATCCGGCATGGCTTCGCCGGCATTCACAAAGCGGTCCAGCACGCCGGCCAGGCGTTTCTTGCTTTGTTTTTGCTTGCGTGCCTGGCGGTACAGGGTCATGAAAATGCCGTGCCAGGAGCCAAAGCCGTCCGGCACGCGGCCGGGAACCGGGTGGCCCAGCCAGCGCAGCAGCAAGGCAATGTGATACAGGTGAAAGGCCAGCCATAACAGCAACAGACCCAGCATTAATGCCAGCCCGGTCACCAGGCCGAACACCAGGCCAAAGGCCATGCTGACCACCATCATGGCAATCAGCCAGCCCAGCGTACGCTTGAGAAATTCTGCCAAGACCTACCCCTGGGCGGAGAAACGGTAGCCGGTACCGCGCACGGTCTGGATCAGGCCATCGTGGCCGGTGGGTTCCAGGGCACTGCGCAGGCGACGGATGTGCACGTCTACCGTGCGCTCTTCCACAAATACGTGGTCGCCCCATACCTGGTCCAGCAGCTGGGTGCGCGAGTGCACGCGCTCGGCGTGGGTCATGAAGAAATGCAGCAGGCGGAATTCGGTAGGCCCCAGGTCCACGGTTTCGCCGTTGCCCTGTACGCGGTGGGTCACCGGGTCCAGGCGCAGGCCTTTTACTTCTACCGCGTCGTCGGTCATTTGCGGGGCGCGGCGGCGCAGTACGGCCTTGATGCGCGCCAGCAGCTCGCGCGGCGAGAACGGTTTGGTGATGTAGTCATCGGCGCCGGCTTCCAGGCCCTGTACCTTGTCCTGCTCTTCGGAGCGGGCGGTCAGCATGATGATGGGGATCTGGCG
>JAIXTB010000278.1 GCA_027484385.1 Neisseriaceae bacterium
AGGTGCTGGCCGCCCAGCGCTGGCTGGGTGGCGAGCAGTTCAGCGTGGCCGATGCCTACCTGTTTACCGTAACGCGCTGGGCCGGCTTTGTCGGGCTATCGCTGGACGGCCTGGCAGGCGTTCTGCGCTTCATGCAAGACGCCGCCACCCGCCCGGCGGTGCAAGCAGCACTGGCCGCCGAGGGGGTGGCATGACGGCCTGGCACAGTGGCCCGTTGCAACGCCGGCTCGGGCAGCGTTACCCCATTGTGCAAGGGCCGTTTGGCGGCGGCCTGTCCAGCGCACGGCTGGTGGCGGCGGTGGCCGAGGCCGGGGGGCTGGGGTCGTTTGGCGTGCATCACCTCGACGGTGACGGCATTGCCCGCGTGGTGGCCGATATCCGCGCGCTGACATCCCGACCGTTTGCTTTGAATCTGTGGTTGCCGTTCGAGGACAGCGAAGCCATCGCCGCCGATACCAGCCGCCACGCGGCTTACGCGGCGGCACTGGCGCCCTACTTTGCCGAGCTGGGCCTGGCACTGCCGGCTGCGCCCAGCCGCTATGCGCCGGCGTTTGACGAGCAACTAGAGGCGGTGCTGACGGCGCGCCCGGCGGTGTTGAGCTTTGTGTTCGGCGTGCCGTCGCCCGGCCTGCTGGCACGCTGCCGTGCCTTGGGCATCGTAACGATTGGCGCGGCGACAACGGTGGCCGAGGCGCAAGCACTGGAAGCCGCTGGCATCGACATGATCGTGGCCACCGGCTGCGAAGCCGGCGGGCACCGGGTGTCGTTTCTGGCGCCGCCAGAGCAGGTGTTGACCGGCACGCTGGCGTTGGTACCGCAAGTGGTAGACGCCGTAAGGGTGCCGGTGATTGCCGCCGGCGGCATGGCCGATGGCCGCGGGGTGGTGGCGGCCATGATGCTGGGGGCCGCCGGAGCACAGCTGGGGACGGCTTTTTTGGCGTGCGAGGAGTCAGCCGCCGCCAGCTTGCACCGGCAGGCGCTGTTCAGCCCGGCGGCGGCAGACACCGCGCTGACGCGTACTTTTAGCGGCCGTCTGGCGAGGGGCATACGCAACCGGCTATTGCGTGAGGGGGCCGCGCTGACGCCTGCGCCCTACCCGGTGCAAAACTGGCTGATGGGCGAGCTCAAGCGCGTGGCGTTTGCCGCCGGGCGCAGCGACCTGGGGTCGCTATGGTGCGGGCAGGCCGCGCCGCTGTTGCAGCATCGCCATGCTGCTGCGCTGATGGCTGCCCTGGTGGCGCAAGCCGACTGCCTGCTGGGGCCGTCGTGCCAGCCTTTATAGCTGCCGCCGGTAGTGGTTGCGTAGGTCCACCACGCCCTGTTCCAGTTTCTGCGTAAAGTCGATCAGCACATTGTGGCGGTTGGCACAGTCGGCGTAGGCGCTGCGGGCACGGTGGATTTCCTGCAGCAGCTGGCGGGTATTGGCGCTGCTGCCCAGCGCCAGAGGCGGCAGCGACTCACAGCGTACCTTGCTGCCGGGCGGTGCCTGGGCCGGTAGCCTGGCATCCGGGTAGGGTATGAGCGTGGCGGATGGCGTCGGGCTGGCAGGCTGGGCGGATGTGCTGGCGCAACCTGCCAGCGATAACAGGCATAGCAGCGCCAGGGCGCAGGGGATGCGCGTCATGCGGTTCTCCTTTAGTAGTGAACCTGGCCGCTTTCATTCAGCAGGCGGATTTCTTCTGCGCCGGGGGGCGCGTCGGCAGGTCGGCTGGCCAGTTGTTGTGCCAGCGCTTGCTGCCTGGCTGCGGCTTCGGCCCGCGTGGCTTGCAGGGCGGCTTCGGCGGCGGCGGGGTATGGCAGGCTGGTTAGTGTGCCATCGGCGCCGGGCTGGGCTGGCTGGGTGGGCAGGGTGCTGAGCACGGGGGGCGCGGGGGCGGGGCCGCTAGCCGCCTGGTAGGCAGCATTGACCGCGCCGCCACTTGCCAGCAGCACGGCGGCTAGCGCCAGCAAGGTACGCAGGGGGTTTTTCTTTAGTTCTTCCAGAAAGCGTTTCAGTGCCACGGCTTCCTGCAGGTGCTCGAATAGCGGCAGCATGGTGGGCTCCTCTACCGCTGTGGGGTATGGCGGTGCAGCCATCATGCCGTGCCCGTGGGCTGGCGATAAAACCCTTCACGGCACGCTGGCCGCGCGATGCGGCCAGTGCGGGTGCGGCTAGCCAAAAGGACAGCTTGTGCCAAACTGGTGGCATTATGGCTTTGTGTTAGAGTGCCATTTTGGCTGACTCGGCCATCTTCTCCCGACAGAAAGGCTGCCATGCGCACCAATCCACTGCTTGCTGAATGGGGCACGCCACAGCAGTTTCCCCCGTTCGACCAGATTGCCGCCGAGCATTTCGTCCCGGCCTTCGACGCCCTGTTTGCTGCCCATCAGGCCGAGCTGGATACCATTGCGGCCAACCCTGCCGCCCCCGATTTTGCCAACACCGTGGAAGCGCTGGCCGAGAGCGGCCTGCTACTGGAACGCGCCAGCCTGCTGCTGGACAACCTGTCTGCCTCGGTAGGCAGCGAGGCACTGCAGGCCGTGGAGCGCGATATGGCGCCGCGCCTGGCCGCCCACCACAGCAGCGTGTTCCTGAACGCCGCGCTGTTTGCCCGCCTGGACGCGGTGTACCGCGAGCGCGCCGCGCTAGGGCTGGACGAAGAACAACAGCGCCTGCTGGCGCGCCTGCACCGCAACTTCGTGCGTGCCGGTGCGCGGCTGGCTGGCGAGGCGCGTAGCCGCTTTGCCGCGATCGAATCGCGCCTGGCCGAGCTGCAAACCGCGTTCAGCCAGAACGTGCTGGCCGACGAAGGCGAATACGTGCTGCCGCTGGGCGAGGATGACATAGACGGCCTGCCCGGCTACGTACTGGACGCCGCGCGTAACGCTGCCGCCGAGCGCGGGCTGGCTGGCTATGCGCTGACACTGTCGCGTTCGGCAGTGATCGGTTTTCTGACCTACTCCACCCGCCGCGACCTGCGCGAACAGCTGTGGCGTGCCTGGACCAGCCGTGGCGAAAACCCGGCCCGCGCCAACGCGCCGCTGGCGCGCGAGATCCTGGCACTGCGTACCGAGAAAGCCGCGCTGCTGGGCTACGCCAGCTATGCCGACTACGCGCTGGAAGACCGCATGGCAGGTAAACCGCAAGCGGTATACGACCTGTTGGCGCAGGTATGGGAGCCGGCCAAGCAGCGTTTTGCTGCCGAGAAAATTCTGCTGCAGCAGGAGGCCGCCCGCCAGGGCCTGCCGCAGGATATCCAGCCGTGGGACTGGTGGCTGCTGGCCGAAAAAGTGCGCGTGGCGCGCTACGCGCTGGACGACGCCCAGATCAAGCCTTACTTCAGCCTGCCGCGCATGCAGGCCGCCATGTTCGACGTGGCCGGCCGCCTGTTCGGCCTGCAGTTCACCCCGCGCGACGACCTGCCGCGCTACCACCCCGACGTGCAGGTATGGGAAGTGCGCCGCGGCGAGGTGGCCGTGGGGCTGTTTATCGGCGACAACTACGCCCGCCAGGGCAAGCGCGGTGGTGCGTGGATGCATTTGTTCCAGCAGCAAAGCGGCAAGGGCGACGCCCGCGTGCTGCCCATCGTCATCAACAACAACAACTTTGCCAAGGCTGGCAGTGGCCCTACCCTGCTGAGCTTTGACGACGTGCGCACGCTGTTCCACGAGTTTGGCCACGCGCTGCACGGTTTGTTGTCCGACGTGCGCTACCGCCTGCTGTCCGGCCCTAATACGCCGCAGGATTACGTGGAGCTGCCATCGCAGCTGCTGGAAAACTGGGCGCTGGTGCCCGAGGTGCTGGCCGAGCACGCCCGCCATGTGGACAGCGGCGAGCCGATACCGCCGGCGCTGGTGGCGGCCATCAAGGCGGCCAGCACCTTCAACCAGGGTTTCGAGACCGTGCGCTACAGCGCGTCCACGCTGATCGACCTGGCGCTGCACCAGCGTAACGATACGGACGGCGTGGACATCCTGGCGTTTGAAGCCGCCGAGCGCACGCGTCTGGGCGTACCACCGGAAGCCGGCATGAACCACCGCCTGCCCCACTTTGGCCACGTGTTTTCCGACGACTACTACGCCGCCGGCTACTACGTGTACATGTGGGCCGAGGTGCTGGAGGCCGAGGCGTTTGCGGCGTTTGAAGAAGCCGGCAACCCGTTTGATGCGGCACTGGCCGACAAGCTGCAGCGTTACATCTACAGCGCGGGGGATGCGCGCGAGCAGCGGGCGGCGTTCCGCGCCTTCCGCGGGCACGACCCGCAGGCAGCGCCCATGCTGGAAAAACGCGGCCTGCTGACGGTGTAAGGTTGGCCGCATGGCACGTAGCAAGGCCGCCCGTGTGCTAATGCCAGTCAGTTAGCGCTGACTGGCATTTTTCATGTGGTAAGTGTTGTATCGGTGAACGTATGTGTGTCCGCTACGCGGACGATTTTTGAATGCCGGTTCCGCCCGTGACCGAGCGAGGCAAGCGTAGCGTCGCGAGGGAATAGGCAGGGCAAGGGGGCGGGTCGCCGCCCCCTTGCCAATCCCCTGCGCCCCGGGGCTGCTCGAAACCCCGTGCAAAACGGCACGCCCCAGGCGCCGCTGAACTCGCCGCGTGCTAACGTCACGCGGCTCAAACAAATCGGCGTCTTAAAACCTGGGGCATGCCATTGTGCCCGGCTCGCGCCAACGGGATTGGGTGCCTCACTCACGCCCTCCCATTTAATGGCCAAGCATATTCGCCTAACTAACAGGCATTAGCCCCGCCGGGCGGCCTTGTCTTGTGTGGCCGCTAGGCGGCGCTGATTTGCGCGTCCAGCATATAGCCCTCGCCGCGTACGGTGCGGATCAGGCTGGGCTTGCGCGGGTCGTCGCGCAGCTTGCCGCGCAGGCGCGAGATCAGGATATCAATGCTGCGGTCGAACACGTCCACCGTGCCGCCGCGGGTCAGGTCCAGCAGCAGCTCGCGGTCCAGTACCGTGTGCGGGCGCTGTACCAGTACCGACAGCAGGCGGAATTCGGCGCTGGATAGCGGTATCACGGTGCCCTGCGGGTCGTGCAGCTGGCGCAGCGTGCTGTTGAGCAGCCAGTTGCCAAAGCGGATGCGCTGGTGGCCGGTGTCGGCCAGTGCGGGGGCGGCCTGGCTGCGGTTGCGGCGCAGCACCGAGTGCAGGCGGGCTACCAGCTCGCGGGTATCAAACGGTTTGGACAGAAAATCATCGGCGCCGATTTCCAGGCTGATGATGCGCTCGGTCAGGTCGTTGCGTGCGCTCATCATCAGGATGGGGATATCCGACTGGCTGCGCAGGCGCTTGCACAGGCTCAGGCCGTTTTCGCCGGGCAGCATCAGGTCCAGCACGATGGCGTCAAAATGCTGGCGCGCCAGCCAGGCTTCCATTTCGCGGCCGTCTGCCGCGCCTTCTGCCGCCATGGCAAAACCGCCCAGATATTGGCAAATCAGCTCGCGTATGGCTTGGTCGTCGTCTACCACCAGAACGCGCAGGCTATCGCCTGCAAGATGGATCGGTGTCGCAGGGGCGTCTGTCATGTGCTGCATGGTGTATCCGTGTCATGCCCGGCTGGCCGCGGGGGCGCTGCCGGGGGCGGCATAGCCGGCATGGGCTGTGCCGGGTGCGCCGTGTGTGGGAAAAGTGGCATCAGGTACAGCTTAATGGGGCAATGCAGCATCGATTTGTGCGCTTTGTATAAGTTTTCATACAAACTGGCCAAACGGTGGCAATACTGGCTCTCGTAGACTGCAGCAAATTACTGCTGCCGTTTTGCGGCCTGTTGCCATGTCCATTCGCCCGTTTTTACGCCCGGTGTTGCTCGGTTGTCTGGGCTTACTGTCCGGCTGCATTACCGTACAAAACCTGCCCAGCCCAGCGCGTGATGTGTTTACCTTTTCGTTTTCCACGGCCAGCGAAATGCAGGCCATGGCGGAAAAGGCCGAGCAGAGCGCCGCTCGCCGCCCTGCGCCTTTCCAGAAAATCTGCATAGAGTGGAACGAGTCGGTAACGGTGCCGGACATGCTGACCGTGATCGAATCGGCCTTGCGCCGCCGCCGTATCGACACGCAGGTATACGGGCCGGGTACGGTGCCCACGGGCTGTGTCACCCTGGTGTACACGGCTACCCGCGCCTGGGAGCAGGATTTTTCCTACCTGAACTACGCCAGCATGGCATTGCGGCAAGGCAGCACCACCCTGGGCAAGGTGGTGTACGAGCCGCGCATGCTGGGCTTCGACCGCTGGGCCAGCACCGAGGCCAAGCTGATTTTCCTGCTGGACGAGCTGATTTCCATCCCGCCGCGTTTGCCTCAGTAAAGCGTCACTGCGGCGCCAAACAGAAACTGCACCCAGGCCAGTACGCTGGCGTCCAGCGGCATGTTCTGGTTTACCTGGTCCAGCCTGGCGTTAATGACATAACGCGAAGAAATGCTGTTATTTGGCTGCAGTTGCGCACTGTTTATCACGCCGGAAAAGCGTAGCGTGCTTTGCTTGCCGTTGAGCAATACCACTTTGTCGCCGCCTACCACCAGGTAGCCATTGGGCAGCACGTCCAGCACCGACACCATCATGTTGCCGCTGATCTTCGTGCGGTTATTCATTTTGCTGTCTTCTTTATCCGCCAGCGAATAGCTGGAGTTCACGTCTACCTCAAACACTTCTTTGACCAGGCCTGGCAGCGTATGCAAGGCGCCAGGGCCTTTTACCGTATTGGCACCAGTGGCCTTGTCGTCCAGAGCACGGCTGGTGCTGCTGCTCATGTCCTCTTCTATGCTCACCGTCACGGCGTCGCCTACGTGGCGGGCGATTTGCGTTTCGAAAAACAGCCTGGCGGTGGCCGGGTTGAAAATGCCGCCGTCACCGGGTGAGGCCAGGATGGGTTTGAGCTGGGGATAGCTGCTGGTG
>JAIXTB010000047.1 GCA_027484385.1 Neisseriaceae bacterium
CTCGAAGGCCGGCAAGCCTTGGGCTGCAGCAAAATCCGGCGCAAAACAGATATCCCCGTATTGTAAACCATTGCCTGAATGCGTAACGAGAATCTGCCATGAAACCAATCGAACTTCTGGGCGGCATGACCGCCGAGACCTTTTTAAAAGATTACTGGCATAAAAAGCCCTTGCTCATCCGTGGCGCACTGAAAGATGTCGGCGAACACGTGGACTACGCCTGGCTGGCCAAGCTGGCTGCGGATGAAGATGTGGAATCGCGCCTGATCGAATACAAGCAGGGTAAATGGCATCTGGAGCGTGGCCCGTTCCGCGCCGGCCGCTTGCGCCGCCTGCCGGAAACCGACTGGACCATCCTGGTACAGAACGTCAATCATCATCTGCCGCATATTGCCGATATTTTGTGGCGTTTCGATTTCATGCCGTATGCGCGGCTGGATGACCTGATGATCAGCTATGCCCCGCCCGGAGGCACGGTCGGCCCGCATTTCGACTCTTATGATGTTTTCTTGTTGCAAGTGGGCGGCCGCAAGCGCTGGCAGATTTCTTCGCAACAGGACGAATCGTTCATTGAAGATGCGCCAATCAAGGTACTGAAAGATTTCCAGATGGAAGAAGAGTTCATCCTGGAACACGGCGACATGCTGTACCTGCCACCCAAATGCGCGCACTACGGTGTGGCGCTGGAGCCCGGCATGACATACTCCATCGGTTTCCGCGCCCCGTCGGCGCAGGAAATCGCCACCGAGTTTCTGGTGTACCTGCAAGACCGCATTTGCGTACAAGGCCGCTATGCCGACCCGGATTTGCAACAGCAGGCTGCACCAGCACAGATTAGCGATGCCATGGTGGAGCAGGTGAGCCAGATGCTGCAGCAGATCAGCTGGGATAAAAAAGTGGTGGCCGATTTTCTGGGTCACTATCTGACCGAACCCAAGCCGCACGTGTTCTATGAAGGTGCAGAAGACGAGCTGGATGAGGAAACCTTTGCCGGGCTGGCAAAAGCGCATGGCATTGTTCTGGATTTGAAGAGCCAGATTCTTTATGTTAATGACATGCTGTACTGCAACGGACAACTGTTGGAATGCGAACCGGCACAGCTGGCCGCCTGGCAACGGTTAGCCAATACGCGACAGCTGGAATCTGCCGGATTGTCCGACAGTATGATGCCTTTGTTGTTCGAGGGTTATCTGTCTGGTTGGTGGCATATCGCTGCCTAGCGTAATCCTGCTGTAGCATGAATGATGCAAGGTAAGTGATCGTAAACGAAGATTTTTTATCGAAAGAAGGCGGCTTGGCGTTAGAGATATGTTGCGATGCAGCATCGACAATGCAGATATCCGCAATAAATTAGCGTTTACCCCCTTCCCAACAATTTTATTCGTGCTAGAATTTGCGCACTGACAGTATCTACACTGCTTTCTCTGTCTGGAATTTTTTTGAGAGAGAGTAGTGAACCAGACGTCTTGTTCAACACTTACTTTCAAAGGTAATACACAAATGAAACAGTCGCTCATCGTTGCTGCCCTGCTGGCCGTTGCTCTGTCCGCTTGCGGTAAAAAAGAAGAAGCTCCAGTTGAAGCTTCCGCTCCTGCTGTTGAAGCTTCCGCTCCTGCTGTTGAAGCTTCCGCTCCTGCTGCTGACGCTTCCGCTCCGGCTGCTGACGCTTCCGCTCCGGCTGCTTCCGCTGCTCAGTAATCACGTTTACGTGGTTGCATGAAAAACCGGCCTTTGGGCCGGTTTTTTATTGTCTGCTGTTTCTGCTTTGTTTTTTTCTGCTTTTCCTGCCTTGTCTTTGGCGAACACGCTTAGTCGCGTCGTTGTGCTGTCGTAAAATATTTTCATACAAAATGGATTTTGCCGATCCAGGCCTGTTTCGGCTAGGCCTTGCTGCTGGCAGCGGCAATTTTTTGCCGGGTTCGGGTGTGCCGTGATGTTGGTCACAAGTCGCCTGCAGGGGCTGTGATATGATGGCTGCCGTTTTGAACCGCTGCGCCGGGTAACGGTCGAAGTGGCTCGCTTATCTTTCTCCGAACCTCGGGCAGACATGGACATCCTGCAACTCCTTCTCGACTTCTTTACCGGGTATGGCTACTTTGCCGTATTCATCGTGTTGTTGGTCTGTGGTTTTGGCGTACCGATTCCTGAAGACATTACCCTGGTGGCTGGCGGCATCATTTCCGGCCTGGGCTACACCAATGTGCACTGGATGTTTGCCGTAGGCATGGCCGGAGTGCTGGCGGGGGATGGCATCATGTTTGCGGCTGGCCGCCTGTATGGCGAGCGTGTGCTGCGCTTTCGCCCGGTAGCCAAGATCATGACCCCGGAGCGTTTTGCCGCCACCCAGGAAAAGTTTGCCCGCTATGGTAACTGGGTGTTGTTTGTGGCCCGCTTCTTGCCGGGTTTGCGGTCGCCCATCTTTCTGACGGCGGGGATGACCCGGCGTATTCCTTACTGGCGCTTTCTGATGATGGACGGTTTTGCTGCGCTGATCTCGGTGCCGGTGTGGGTTTACCTGGGGTATTTCGGTGCGCGTAACCGCGAGTGGCTGATGCATATGGTGCATCGTGGCCAGGCGGGCATCCTGATTGCGCTGGGGGTAGCCGGGCTGGTATTGGGTGTGTATTTCTGGCGCAAGAAGCGCCAGGCGGCGAATGCCGACGCTTGAGGTTGGCCGCACGCATGAAAAACGCCCCGGGCACAAGCCACGGGGCGTTTTTCATGGCGGGCAGGCTTAGCCTACCTGCAGTAGCTCTACTTCAAATACCAGTGTGGCATTGGGCGGGATAACACCGCCGGCGCCGCGCGCACCGTAGCCCAGCTCGGCCGGGATGGTCAGCTTGCGTTTGCCGCCCACTTTCATGCCCAATACGCCCTGATCCCAGCCCTTGATCACGTAGCCTTCGCCCAGCGGGAAGCTGAACGGCTGGAAACGGTCTTTGCTGGAGTCGAATTTGGTGCCGTCAGTCAGCCAGCCGGTGTAGTGCACGGTGACTTCTTCGCCTGCTACTGCCTCTTTACCTTCGCCTGTCACCAGATCTTCGATGATCAGTTCTGCCATTGTGATGTCCTTCGTTACCGCATTGATCAGGGCGCCATTCTAGCAGCCATGCTGAGGCCTGTGGGCGACAGCTTTTGTATATGCCAATCAGTATCTTATAAAAAAGGAACAATCAACTACTACAAGCGCTGAAGGGAGTGGGACCATGACGCTACTTTGTCTGGCTACGCAGCAGCATATCGTGGTGCAGCGCCAGGGCTTGGACGCCCCTTTGCGCTGGCTGAAACTGGGCTGGCGAGACCTGCAACGCACGCCCGCCGATGCCTTGCTGTACGGGGCAGGCTATGTACTGATGGCCTATGGTCTGGGGTATCTGCTGCAGTATTTCCCCGAGCTGGCACTGGCGCTGGTCGCGGCTTGCTGGGTGTTGGGCCCGTTTCTGGCCGCGGGTCTGTACGACATTGCACGGCAGCAGCAGGCGTTTAACGGTGGGCGCGTGATGCTGCTGCACAGCGCGCTGGCCTGGCGCGCCAACCCTGGTGCTTTGGCGCTGTATGGTGTGGTGATGGCGCTGCTGTCTTGTGCCTGGGCGGGTAGCTCATTGCTGTTATTTGCCCTGTTTGACCAAGGTCGCCTGCCACGACTGGACGCCCTGCTGCCAGGCTTGTTGCATGGCGATAACCTGGCTTTGCTGCTGAGCTGGGCGGCGGTGTCCTTGCTGTTTGTATTGCTGCTGCTGGCGCTGAGCATCTGCACCTGTGCCATGTTGCTGGATAAAGAGATCGATGCGGTCACCGCCATGCAGGCCAGCCTGCAAGTGGTCGCCCGCAATGGGGTGACGATGGCAGTATGGGCCGCTATGATCGTGGCACTTGTTGCGATAGGCTTGGCCAGCCAGTTTGTCGGGCTGTTGCTGGTGGCCCCGTTATTGGGCTTGTCGAGCTGGCATGCCTATCGCGCCCTTATCTCCTACGAATGCTGAACCCGCCATGCCCCCCTTGCGTATTGTGTTTCTGGACCGAGACAGCCTGCCGGTGCCGCTGCCGGCTTTTCCTTTTGCCCATGCATACACCGAGTACCCCGCGTGTAGCCGTGACGATATCGTGGCGCGTTGTGTCGAGGCCGACATCGTCATCACCAATAAAGTACCGTTCGACGCCGCTACCCTGGCCGCGCTGCCGCAGCTGAAAATGCTGGCGATCGCCGCCACCGGCTATAACCATATCGATATCGACGCCTGCCGCCGCCAGGGCGTAGCGGTGGCGAACATTCGCCACTACGGTGACGATACCGTGGCCGAACACGCCTTTATGCTGATGATGGCGCTGATGCGTAATCTGCCGGCTTACCAGCGTGATGTGGCAGCCGGGGTATGGCAAAACGCCCCGCAGTTCTGCCACTTCGGTGCCCCTATCCGAGACCTGCAGGGCGCGACGCTGGGCATTTTCGGTAGCGGTGGCATTGGCCAGGCCATGGCCAGCCGCGCCCGAGCCTTTGGCATGCAGGTGCAGTTTGGCGAACGCAAGGGCGTGAGCGTGGTGCGTGATGGCTATGTGTCGTTTGATACCTTGCTGGCTACTTCCGACGTGATTTCCTTGCACTGCCCGCTGAACGACAGCACCCGCAACCTGATTGCCCAGCCAGAGCTGATGGCGATGAAGCCGGGTGCCATCCTGGTGAACACCGCCCGTGGCGGGCTGGTGGACGAGGAGGCCCTGGTCGCTGCGCTCAAGTACGGCCAGATTGGCGGTGCCGGCTTTGATGTACTGTCGGTAGAGCCGCCGCGGGAAGGTAACCCGCTGCTGAAAGCACGCTTGCCGCACCTGATTGTGACCCCGCATGTCGGCTGGGCTAGCCGCGAGGCCATGGACAGGTTGGCCGCACAGCTGGTGGCGAACGTGACAGCGTGGCAGCAAGGCCAGCGGCAGAACCGGCTGGATTAGCGGTACCGCTTAAGGTATCCGCTATCAACAAAAAACCCGCGAAAGCGGGTTTTTTGTTGAACTAATCTTTTTTGTACAGTACAAAGCATATACAAGATAATCGTCATCCAGCGTTGACGCAGTTTGATACTAGGCACAAGGAAGACAACATGCACATTGCAGTAGCGGGAGCAGGCATCGCCGGCCTTTCGGCAGCCTGGTTGCTGGCACGCAGCGGCCATCAGGTAACCCTGTTCGAAGCAGGCAGCTACGCCGGTGGTCACAGCAATACCGTGGATGTGACCCTGGAGGGGGTAACGGCACCGGTAGATACCGGCTTTCTGGTGCACAACGACCGCACCTATCCCAACCTGATCCGCCTGTTTGCCCTGCTAGGTGTGCCGGTGTACCACACCGAAATGACGTTTTCAGTGGCGCTGGACCAGGAAAAGCTCGAATGGGCGGGTAGCGACCTGTTTACCCTGTTTGCCCAGAAGCGCAACCTGCTGCGCCCGGCGTTCTGGCACATGCTGCGGGATATCCTGCGCCTGCACCGCCAGGCACCGGCGCTGCGCGACGAAGCCCGCGCTACCGGCGACACGCTGGGGCAGCTGCTGAACCGCCATGGTTATGGCCAACCGCTACGCGACTGGTACCTGCTACCCATGGGGGCGGCCATCTGGTCTAGCTCTACGCGTGATATGGCGGCCTTTCCCGCCGCGACCTTCTTTGATTTCTGCCTGAACCACGGCCTGATGCAGGTGCTGGACCGCCCGCAGTGGAAAACCGTACAAGGCGGCTCGCGCGTGTACGTGCAGCGCATGCTGCAAGACCTGCCAGGCCTGCGGCTGGATAGCCCGGTGCAGCGCGTGCAGCGCGATGCCCACGGGGTCACCGTGCACAGCCGCCACGGCGAGGAGCGCTTCGACCACCTGGTACTGGCCTGCCACAGCGACCAGGCAATGGCCCTGTTAGCCGATGCCAGCCCGGCGGAAACCGACGTGCTGTCGCGGCTGCGCTACCAGCCCAACCGCGCCGTGCTGCACACCGATGCCAGCTTCCTGCCCGAGCGCCAGCAAGCCTGGGCCGCGTGGAATTACCGCGTTGGCCGGGCAGGGGAGAGCGACACCCCGGTGATGGTGAGCTATCTGCTCAATACCTTGCAGCAGCTACCCTTCCAGCAGCCCGTGATCGTCACGCTCAACCCCTATCGCCAGCCGCAGGGCGTGCTGGCCGAGTTTGACTACGCCCACCCGGTATTCGATCGCGACGCCATTGCCGCCCAGCAGGCACTGGCACAGATCCAGGGCCGCCAGCGCACCTGGTTTGCCGGTGCGTGGGCAGGCTATGGTTTTCATGAAGACGGCCTCAAGGCCGGTATGGCCGTGGCGCAGGGCCTGGGCGCCAGCGTGCCGTGGGACATCAGCCAGCCCGTAGCCGCGCACGCACCGCTGCCGCAGCTGGCCGGGGCTACCCCATGAGCGTGCAGCTGTACGCCGGTCAGGTATGGCACGGCCGCCGCCAGCCGGCGCAGCACCAGTTTGCCTACCGCCACAGCTGGGTTGCGGTGAGCCTGCCCGATGGAGACGTACCGGCACACCGCCTGGCGCCCGGCGTGCGCTGGCTGCGCCGCCGTCACGGCCCGCGTGACGGCAGTGCCCTGTGGCCATGGCTCACGCAAAGGTTGGCCGCAGCCGGTTTTCACGACGCCAGCCGTATCGAGCTGCACACGTTGCCCGGCGTGCTGGGCTACGCCTTTAACCCGGTGAGCTTTTATCTGGTATTCGACCGCGCTGCCGCGCTGCGGGCGGTATGGGTAGAAGTCAGCAATACCTTTGGCGAGCACCACGACTACTGCGTGCATCACCCGGACTGGCGCCCGATGCTGGCGCGCGAAAGCTTTACCGCACCCAAAGCCCTGCACGTGTCGCCGTTCTTCCAGGTGGAAGGCAGCTACGGCTTTCGCTTTGCCCGCCAGGCAGACGGCCGCTTTAGCGTGCGCATCGCCTATAGCCGCGATGGCAACAGCACCGATTTTGTCGCCACCCAGCAGGGTTGGCCGCAGCCGGTGGGCGCGGCCAGGGTATGGCGGCTGGTGCTGGGCTGCGCCACGCTGACCTTTGCCGTGTGGGCGCGCATTCACTGGCAGGCGCTGCAGCTGTGGCGCAAACGTGTTCCCTTTTTTGGCAAACAAGGCGTGCCCGCCACGCCGCCAACCGATTCCCGGAGTGTGTGATGACGACCCTGAATCCCTCGCTGAACTCGCAGGCGCTACGTGCGCCATGGTACGCCCGCCCACTGCTGGCAGGCCTGAGCCGGCTACTGTACGGCCAGCTATTACTGGTCGGGCCGGACGGCAGCCAGCAGCGCTACAGTGGCCGCCACGCTGGCCTGGATGCTGCCCTGCATATTCACGACTGGCGTGCGCTGCGCCGCATTGCCCTGGCCGGTGACATTGGCCTGGCCGAAGCCTGGCGCGACGGCCAGGTCAGCTCGCCAGACTGGGTGGCGCTGATGCGCCTGGCGCTGCAGAACGAAGCCGCGGTAGAGCAGGCCATCCATGGCAGCTGGCTGGGCAAGGTGGGCTACCTGCTGCGCCACCTGACCCGCGCCAATACGCGCAAGGGCAGCCGCCGCAATATCCACGCCCACTACGACCTGGGCAACGAGTTTTACAAGCTCTGGCTGGACCCCAGCATGAGCTACTCCTCGGCGGTTTTTGACGGTAACTACCGCCAGAGCCTGGAGTCGGCGCAGTGGGCCAAGTACGAGCGCATCCTGCAGCGGCTGGACGCGCAGCCTGGGCAGCGCATTCTGGAAATCGGCTGTGGCTGGGGCGGTTTTGCCGAATACGCTATCCGTACCCGCGGTGTACACGTGACCGGCGTGACGCTGTCTACCGAGCAGCTGGCCTGGGCGCAGCACAGGTTGGCCGCCGCCGGGCTGGCCGCCCAGGCCGACCTGCGCCTGCAGGACTATCGCGATATCGAGGGCGAATTTGACCACATCGTGTCCATCGAGATGCTGGAGGCGGTGGGCGAGCGCTGGTGGCCGTCCTACTTTGCCACCCTGCACGCGCGGCTGAAGCCGGGCGGCAAGGCCATGGTGCAGGTGATTACCATTGGCGACGAGTACTTTGCGCGCTACCGCAGCAGCACCGACTTTATCCAGCAGTTCATCTTCCCCGGCGGCATGCTGCCTTCGCCCGGCCAGCTGGATCAGCACATTGCCAGCGCCGGCCTGCGCCTGAGCGACCGCTACACCTTTGGCGCCGATTACGCCGAAACGCTGCGCCGCTGGCTGGCAGACTTCGACGCCGTGCAGCTGCGCGTGCGCGCCCAGGGCTTTGACGAGGCTTTTGTGCGCCTGTGGCAGTTTTACTTCTTTTATTGCATTGCCGGTTTTGACGCCGGGCGCACCGATGTGTGCCAGCTGGAGATGACGCGTCATGTCTAGATGGGTGGCTACCGGCGCCTTGCTCGCCGGCTTGATGGTAACGGAGGTGGTGATGGCCTTGCCTGCAGAGCTCGCTAACCTGCGCCCGCTGGGGCAGGGCAATTTGCGCTGGTTCGGTTTCAAGCTGTACGACGCGACGCTGTATACCCAGCAAGGCCAGTCATTTGACTGGGCGCGGCCGTTTGCGCTGTCGCTGCGCTACGCACGCGATATCCCGTCGGCCAAAATCGTCGACATCAGCCTGGAAGAAATGCAGCGCTACGGCCTGCCGGAAAACCGCCGTACCAGCTGGCGCGAGGCGCTGACCGCGGCTATTCCCGATGTGCGGCAGGGCGATGAAATCGTCGGCGCATTCGATGGCAACAGCCTGCGCTTCTGGCACAACGGCCGCCCCACCCGCACGGTAGACGACCCGCTGCTGGCGCGGACTTTCTTCCGTATCTGGCTCGACCCGGCCTCGCGCGCCCCTGCGCTGCGCGAGCAGCTGCTGAACGCCCGCGGATGACGCCCCTGCAGCTGGCGCTGGCCGGCTTGGCGGCCATGCCGCTCGCCATGCTGGCCTTGCCGGTGTACCTGCATTTGCCGGCGCTGTACGCCCGGGATTTTGGCATGGCGCTGTCCAGCCTGGGTCTGCTGCTGTTTGTGACGCGGCTGCTGGACACCGTGCTGGACCCGCTGGTAGGGCAATGGCAAGACCGCCTCGGGCGTGGCGCACTGCGCCTGGCGGCGGGCGTGGCTGCCGCCGCCGCCGTAGCGGGCTTTGCCTGGCTACTGTGGCCGCATCCTGGCTGGCCGCTTTGGCTCCAGCTGTCTGCCGCCCTGCTGCTGGTGTACCTGGCGCATGGCTGGCTCACCATCGCCCTGCTGCGCTACGGCGCGGCGCTGTGGCCCACGCCGGCCGGCCGGGCGCGTGTCGCAGCCTGGCGCGAGGGCTGGGGGCTGGCTGGTGTCCTGCTTGCCGCGGCCCTGCCTGCGTGGTGGGCCAGCAGCATGGGCGAGCTGGCGGCCATGCAGCGTTTTGTCTGGGTGTTGTTGCCGCTGGCGGTAGCAGCAGGGTTGGCCGCAGCCTGGGCCCCACGGCTACCGGCACCTGCCGCCGCCGAGGTGGACGGGCAAGCCGGGCAACCCTGGTGGCGTGACGGCGCGCTGCGCGCGGCGGGTGTGGTGCTGTTGCTGAATGCGGTGGCCATGGCCATACCGGCGACCTTGCTGAACTTTTACGTGGCCGACGTGCTGCAGGCCAGCGCACAGACCGGTGTGTTTTTGCTGGCGTACTTTGTGGCAGCGGGTGTGTCGTTACCCGCCTGGGTGTGGCTGGCCGACCGTATCGGCAAGGTGCGCGCCTGGCGAGCCGGCATGGCGCTGGCCCTGCTGGGTTTCATGCCGGTGCCGCTGTTGGCCGCAGGGGATAGTGCCGGTTTTACGCTGGTGTGTGTGCTGACCGGCGTGGCACTGGGCGCTGATCTGGCCTTTGCCAGCGCGCTGGTGGCCGACGCACTGGGTGCCCGCGTACAGCAAGCCGGCGGCGCGGTGTTCGGTGCGGTGTCCATGCTCAACAAGCTGGCGCTGGCCGTGGCCGCCGGGGTAGCGCTGCCGCTGGCGCAGTGGGCCGGCTACGCCCCCGGCCAGACCGCCGGTGGCCTGATGTGGGTGTACGCGGCATTGCCGGCACTTTTCAAATTGATGGCGTGGGGGTGGCTGTGGTACCGCCCACCAACACAAGGAGCAGCATGATGTGGAAACGATGGGCTTGGCTGGTGGCCGCGATGGCGGCATTGGCACTGGGTGGCTGCAGTACCGCCAGTATCGACGACTACCGTGGTACGCGGCCAACCTTTGACCTGAAAACCTACTTTGACGGCCCGGTCACGGCGCAAGGCACCTTTCAGGACCGTAGCGGCAAAGTCATCCGCCGCTTTACCGTGCAGATGAACGCCAGCTGGCAGGGCGATACCGGCGTGCTGGACGAGCACTTTACCTACGACGATGGCGAAAAACAGCGCCGCATCTGGACGCTGAAAAAGCTGCCCGACGGCCGCTACACCGGCACGGCCGATGACGTGGTCGGGCAGGCCAGTGGCCGTACCGAAGGCTTTGCCCTGTTTTGGGATTACACCCTGCGCCTGCCGGTCGACGGCACCGTGTACGAGGTGCGCTTCGACGACTGGATGTACCAGCTGGACGAGCGCACGGTACTGAACCGCTCGGTGATGAGCAAATGGGGTATCAAGCTGGGCGAAGTCACGCTGTTCTTTCGCAAAGGGGCACAGCCGTGAGCCTGAACCCCAAACTGCGTGATTGGCACGGCCAGCGCGTGTGGCTGGTAGGCGCCGGCCATGGCATAGGCGCGGCGCTGGCGCAGGCTTTGCAGCAGCAGGGCGCCCACGTGGCGCTGTCCGGCCGCACCGAGGCCGCGCTGCAGGCCGTGGCCGCCGGGCAAGAACGCATGCAGGTGCACGTGATGGACGCCACCGTGCCGCAAGACTGGCAGCGCGTACGCGACGCCTTGCTCGCCAGCTGGGGGCGCATCGATCTGATAGTGATGCTGGCGGGCGACTACACCCCGCTACGCGCCTGGGAGCTGACACCGGAAGCTGCGCAGCGCATGGTGAATGTGAACCTGTTGGCCAGCCTGTACGGTGTGGCGGCCAACGTGCCGCAACTGATGGCGCAGCAGGGCGGCGGGCTGGTGCTGGTGGCCAGCGTGGCTGGCTGGGCCGGCATGAGCAATGGCCTGGTATACGGTGCCACCAAGGCGGCGGTAAACCACCTGGCGCAAACGCTGTACCTGGACCTGCACCCGCACGGTATTGGCGTGTACGTGGTGAACCCTGGCTTTGTGACCACGCGGCTTACCGCGCAAAACGACTTTGCCATGCCCGCGCTGATCAGCCCGCAGCAAGCCGCCGACGACATCTTGCGCGGCCTGGCGCGCGGCGAGTTTGACATCCATTTCCCCAAGCGTTTTACGCGTGCGCTGAAGTTGGCCGCACACCTGCCATACCGCCTGTATTTCTGGCTTGCACACAAGGTAACCGGACTATGAACCCCGCACTTGCCCGCCATCTGGACTGGTTTGCAACCCTTTCCCCCGCCACGCTGGACGAGATCGACGCGGTGTACGCCGACGGCGCCAGCTTTCGCGACCCCTTTAACGCCATCAAGGGGCGCTCGCAGATCAAGGCGCTGTACGCACGCATGTTCCGTAGCCTGGCCGAGCCGCGTTTTGTCATTGGCGAGGTCATCGCGCAGGGTGACAAGGCTTTTGTAACCTGGGACTTTACCTTTGCCATGCTGGGCAAGCCGCAGTGCATCCACGGGGGCACCCTGTTTGTGCTGGGTAGCGATGGCCGCATTGTGGACCACCGCGATTACTGGGACGCTGCCGAAGGCCTGTACGAAAAGCTGCCATTACTGGGTGGCCTGCTGCGCTGCCTGAAACGGCGCGTGGCATAATGCCCGCCTTTGTTAATGTATTGTCGCTTGCGGCCCTGTACAAACCATGAACGAATTGCCCGAAAACGACGCCACCGGCCTGCCGATTGCCGCCATCGAGCGCGAAACCGGCATCCCCAAAGATCTGCTGCGCATGTGGGAGCGCCGCTACGGCTTCCCGCAGCCCGCGCGCGACGCCGCCGGCGACCGCCTGTACTCGCAGGCTGACCTGGCGCGGCTACGGCTGATCCGCCGCCTGCTGGACCTAGGTTTTCGCCCCGGCAAGCTGATGGCGATGAGCGATGCCCAGCTGCAGGCGCTTGCCACCGAGCACACGCCGCAGCGCCAGGTGTCCGATGTGTGCAAGGGCTTGTTGGCCGCGCTGCAAAGCCACGACGCGCAAGCCACGCGTGCCTATCTGCGCCACCGCATGCTGGAGCTGGGCCTGCGCCACTTTGCCTGCGACTTTCTGCCCGAGGCCAACCAGTTGGTGGGCGAGGCGTGGATGCGCGGCGAGCTGCAGATTGCCGAAGAACACTTGTATTCCGAGGCGGTAAGCCGGGTGATGCGTGAAACCCTGGCGGCCATTCCGGCCGGGGCCATGTCGCCACGGGTGATGCTGACCACGCCACCGGGCGAGCTGCACGTACTGGGCCTGCTGATGGTAGAAGCCCTGCTGCGGCTGGACGGCTGCGAGGCCATTGCCTTTGGCGCGCAGATGCCGCTGCAGGACATTGCTTTTGCCGCAGCCAAGCACCAGGTTGACGTAATCGTGCTGTCGTTCTCTGGCGCGTACGAAGGCAACCCGGCCAGTGCCATCGAGCTGCTGGCCAGCCAGCTGCCTGCTGGCGTGATGCTGTGGGTAGGGGGCGGTGGCTGCCGCAGCCTGCGCCAGCTGCCCGCCAATGCGCGCCACTTGGCCGAGCTATCGCAGCTGGACGGGCTGGTCGCGCAGTGGCGCGCCCGGCCTGCCGGCTAGGGTTTGCAAAACCGTGACGACTTGACCATAACAAAGGGGCCAGCAATGTGGCCCCTTTTCGTTAAACCGGCCGGATGGCCTAGTCGTCCATGTCTTTCAGGTTCAGGCGGCGTTCGTTCTCCGGGTCCAGGCCCAGTTTGCCGCGAATACAGGACAGGTACACGTTGACATCCGGCCCGCCGCCGTAGCGCTGAGCCTGCCAGATCATTTCGCCCAGGCAGTCGATCACCTCGTGCTGTGCGTCGTGTTCGCTGCCGGTTTTGGTTAGCAGCTGCTGGTACAGGGTGCGAATGCCGAAGGGCTGGTCGATGGACAGCTGTTCTTCCACCGCCAAATGCATGCTCATGTGCATGAAGGGGTTGGTTTCGCCTTGCTCCGGCAGCCACTCGCGCTCGCCGTATTGCTCGGGCCGGCTGAGGATGGCGTGGTATTCGGGGTGGGCTGCGATCACGCTGGCGAGCAGTTTTTCCAGGTCGCTGAGCGGGTGGCCGGCTTGCTGTTTTTGCCAGGTATCAAAAAAGAAACGACGGGCATCCTGCCGGCTGGGTGCAAACATGATTGTTGACTGATTTGTTCGGGAAATCAGCATTATACGGAGACACACGCACCATGACCACGCTTGCCAGCTTTACGGCCAACCTGGCCGATGGCCGC
>JAIXTB010000031.1 GCA_027484385.1 Neisseriaceae bacterium
ACTGCGATGGAACGACCCTTCTTGTCCAGCAGAATCCGGCACTCTATTCGGTGATTGGCACCCTGTATGGAGGCACTCCGGGACAGAACTTCAAACTGCCCAATCTCAACGGACGGGTCGCCATGGGTACGGGAGGAACCATAGGCTCCATCCCCGGCACTCAACAGGGCGCCGACCGGATACAGCTGGTGCCCAATAATATCTCGTCCCACAGCCACACGGTATTGGCCAAAGACGGCAGCGAGACAGCAGCGGCTGTGGACACCCCCAGCAACAGCACTTACCTGGCACAACCACGCAATGTGCGTCTGTACAACAACACCACTCCGTCCGCGACTGACCCCAAGCTGGCACCAGGCACGGTGATGCCGAGCGGCAACGCTACGATACCGCCGATCATGCGCAACACCATGCAACCCTTCCTGACGCTGGTTTATTGCATCTGCCTGGATGGCGAGTACCCGATGAGAAGCTGATGACACACTTCATCCACCTGCCCCCAACCACAAGCCAGATGGTCGAACTGCGTCAGCAGGACGACCACGACCGGGCTTTTTTGCATGAGCTGTACCTGTCACGCCGCTGGGCCGAGGTCAGCGCAGTGCCCGGCTGGCATGACGATCAACGTCGTGCCTTTCTGGCGTCCCAGGCCGAGCTGCAACGCCAGCACTATGAAAAACACTACCCCAAGGCGGACTTCCTGATCATCGAGCAGGCAGGAATGCCCATCGGACGCCTGTGCGTGAATCGCCAGGCGCACGATGTGCGTATCGTCGACATTGCCCTGCTCCCGGCCTGGCACGGCCGGGGCATAGGTACGCAGTTGCTGTACTCATTGCTCGCCGAGGCGGATGCCGATCACCACACCTGCAGTCTGAGCGTCGAACGAGGTAACCCAGCTCGCAGGCTCTATCAACGACTGGGCTTCCAGACCAGTACCGACAGCGGCCTTTATATCCAGATGCAGCGACCCGCCAGGGCTGCTGTCAATCAGCACCTAAATAACCCTTGAACGCATGCAAGAACAGGTGGTTTGACTGGCTATAACCACGCTGTAACCGTAGGACCTTTATCAACATTTACGTTGGATTCGACCCAAGAACCGGTCGCAAGGCAGGAAGCCCTCATGAAAACACCAGTTGCCACACTCGGTACCAAGGTAAAAGGCCCACTGATTTCACTCATTATATTACTGGTAATGTTGGCACTGCCCACCCAGGCAGTGGCCGCAGCTCCCGTGATCACCAGTCCAGCTTCGGGCAGTACCTTACCTAGCGTGGCGGTAGGTCAGTCCATGAGTATTCCCATCAGCTCGACTGGCGGTGCCTTGCCGCTGGACCAATGGGTTGAGTGCGATGCCAACGACCCGAACTACGATGGCGTGACGCCGTGCCTACCACCCGGCCTGATCCTTGACCCGTCGCCGGGTAGCTCGACCACCACGCTCCACGGTGCACCAACTACAGCCGGCACCTACACATTCAGCATCACCCTGAATGACGGCCTGAATCAGGGCGGTGTCGCAACCTATACCCTGGTGGTCACCAGCTCCGCAGCACCGACCCTCACTTCCGTTGCACCGAACAGCGGCAGCACTGCTGGCGCCACCTCCGTTACTCTCACCGGCACCGACTTTACCGGCGCCACAGCAGTGAGCTTTGGTGGAACAGCCGCCTCCGGTTACATCGTCAACAACGCCACCACCATCACTGCCACCACCCCGGCCCACGCAGCCGGCGCGGTGAACGTGGTGGTCACCACACCGAGCGGCACCGCGACCCTGACCAACGGTTATACCTACACAGTGCCAGCCCCGACCGTCGGGCCGGTCAGCGCCACAGTGGCCGCCAACAGCAGCGCCAACCCGATCACCCTGAGCCTGAGCGGCGGTGCCGCCAGCAGCGTGGCCGTGGCCACTGCAGCCAGCCATGGCACCGCCACCGCCAGCGGCACCAGCATCACCTACACCCCAACCGCCGGTTACTCCGGCAGCGACAGCTTCACCTACACCGCCACCAACGCCAGCGGCACCTCCAGCCCCGCTACGGTGACCATTACTGTCAGCGCGCCTACCTTGGCAATAACCCCGACGACACTGCCCGACGGCGCCCAGGGCACGGCCTACAACCAGACCGTCACCGCCACCGGTGGCAGTGCGCCCTACACCTATGCAATCACCGCCGGCAGCCTGCCGGCCGGCCTGAGCCTGAACACCAGCAGTGGCGCCATCAGCGGTACACCGAGCGCCAGCGGTACCAGCAACTTTACTGTCACCGCCACCGACGCCAACAGCGCCACCGGCTCCCAGGCCTACAGCCTGGTGATCAACGGCCTGCCACCGGTGGCCAATGCCGTTAGCGCCACGGTAGCGGCCAACAGCAGCGCCAACTCGATCACCCTGAACATCACCGGCACCGCCACCAGCGTGGCCATTGCCAGCGCCGCCAACCATGGCACTGCCACCGCCAGCGGCACCAGCATCACCTACACCCCAGCCGCCGGTTACGCCGGCAGCGACAGCTTCACCTACACCGCCACCAATGCCAACGGCACCTCCAGCCCCGCCACCGTGACCATTACCGTCAGCGCGCCGAGCATCGTCGTGAGCCCTGGCGCCCTGAGCAACGGCAGCGTCGGCATGGCCTACAGCCAGACCATCACCGCCACCGGCGGCAGCGCGCCATACACCTACGCGATCACCGCTGGCAGCCTGCCGGCCGGCCTGAGCCTGAACACCAGCAGT
>JAIXTB010000262.1 GCA_027484385.1 Neisseriaceae bacterium
CTGCGCAAGTTCCTGGCGAAGAAGGGTTTCGACCCGCTGATGGGCGCGCGCCCGATGGCACGCCTGATCCAGGACACCATTCGCAAAGCCTTGGCCGACGAGCTGCTGTTTGGCCGTCTCGCGAGTGGCGGCGAGGTGACGGTGAATCTGGACCAGGACGACAAAGTGGAACTGGTGTTTGCCGAAAGCCCGGCCGAAGCCACGGCGTAAAGTGCATTACCCACGACAGCCCCGGTAGACTACCGGGGCTTTTTTTGCGGCCAACCTTAGCCGCGCGGGTGATGCGCGGCGTGCAGCGCCTTCAGGCGCTCGCGGGCCACGTGCGTGTAGATCTGGGTGGTAGACAGGCTAGCGTGCCCCAGCAGCAGCTGTACTACGCGCAGGTCGGCGCCGTGGTTCACCAGATGCGTGGCAAAAGCGTGGCGCAGCGTATGCGGGCTCAGCGGCGGCGCACCGGCTTGCTTGCCGTAACGGGTAATCAGGTGCCAAGCCATTTGCCGGGTCATAGCCTGCTTGCGGTTGCTGACGAACACATCTTCGCTACGCGCTGCCCCCATGATGAGTGGCCGGCTTTCTGCCAGATAACGGCGCAGCCAGTGCTCGGCCACCTCGCCCAGCGGCACCAGCCGTTCCTTGTTGCCCTTGCCCACAATACGCACATAGCCCTCGCCCAGATACAGCTGGCCCAGTGTCAGGCCAACCAGCTCGCTGACACGCAGGCCGGTGGCGTACAGCGTTTCGATCAGGGCACGGTCGCGCAGCCCTAGCGGGGTATCAATATCCGGTGCGGCCAACAAGCCATCCACGTGGCTTTCCGATAGGGTACCCGGCAGGCGCAGGCCTAGCCTGGGAGCTTGCAGCCGGGCCGACGGGTCGTCTTCGCGCAGCTTCTGCTGGCACAGGTAGTGATAAAAGCGCCGCGCAGCGGACAGGCGCCGCGCGCGCGTAGCCGGCTTGTCGGTATCGATCAGACCCAGCATGACCTGCTCCAGCGCAGGGGTGTCTGCCGTATCCAGCGTATGGCCAAATGGCTGCAGCGCGGCTTCTAGCCGCAAGAGGTCGCGGCGATAGGCCGCCAGGGTATTGGCCGACAGGTTGTCGGCCAGCCAGAGCGTATCGAGAAAGGCGTCGAGGTAAAGCGATTTTGCTGCCTGTTGCATGGGGGTGCGGCCAACCTGGTTGCCAATGAAAAAAGCGCCAGCCGAGGCTGACGCTTTCAGGGTACGACAAGTTAAACCCGTTGGGCTTACTTGCGAACCAGCTTTTCCTTGATACGTGCGGATTTGCCGGTACGACCACGCAGGTAGTACAGCTTGGCACGACGCACAGCACCGCGACGCTTCACTTCGATGGAAGCTACCAGCGGGGAGAAAGTCTGGAAAGTACGCTCAACGCCTTCGCCGGAAGAGATCTTGCGCACGATGAAGGAGCTGTTCAGACCGCGGTTACGGATGGCGATAACAACGCCTTCGTAAGCCTGCAGACGCTCGCGGTTACCCTCTTTTACTTTTACCTGAACGATAACGGTATCGCCCGGTGCAAATTCAGGGATGGTTTTACCCAGACGGGCGATTTCTTCCTGTTCCAGTTTCTGGATCAGATCCATGTTACTGCTCCTTGTTTTTGAGGAGATCTTGTTCCTGCTGGTACTCTGCCAGCAGCCGAGATTCCTGTTTGGATAAAGTGCGGTTTTTCAGCAAATCCGGGCGGCGCTCGAAAGTGCGGCCCAGCGACTGCTTCAAACGCCACTTGGCGATCATGGCATGGTTGCCGGACATCAGGACATCCGGTACGCGCACACCACGATATTCTTCAGGGCGGGTGTAATGCGGGCAGTCCAGCAAGCCATCCACAAACGAATCTTCGTAAGCAGACTGGGCGTCGTTCAACACCCCAGGCAAGAGACGCACAATGGCGTCCATCAGGACCATCGCCGGCAGCTCGCCACCGGACAGCACATAATCACCTACCGAAATTTCTTCATCGACTTCACGATCGATCAGGCGCTCATCTACCCCTTCATAACGGCCACACAGCAAAATCAGGCCTGGCATGCTAGCCAGTTTGCTGACCTTATCGTGCGTCAGGGGGGCGCCCTGCGGCGACAAATAAACCACGTGTGATTTATCCACACCGGCAGCGGCCTGTCGTGCGCGCGCTGCAGCAATCGCTTTTTCCAGCGGTTCTACCAGCATCACCATACCGGGGCCGCCACCATAGGTGCGGTCGTCTACGGTGCGATGGTTGTCACTGGTGAAGTCGCGTGGATTCCACGCTGAAAACTGCCAGATCGATTGTTCAATTGCCCGCCGGCTTACGCCAAAGCGGGTAATTGCATCAAACATCTCGGGAAACAGCGTAATCGCATCAAGCTGCATTAATAATCCAGACCCCAGTCCACGGTAATCCGTTTTGCGGCCAGATCTACATCGACAATGTAATCGGACACAAAAGGTATCAGCCGCTCATCCGTATCACCACGGACAACCAGGACGTCATTGGCGCCGGTTTCCATCAGCTCGGCAACTTTGCCCAGCACGATGTCTTCCTTGTTCACCACGTCAAGGCCGATCAAATCAATCCAGTAATACTCATCATCTGCCGCTGCCGGCAGCTGATCGCGGGCGATGGCAATTTGCATGCCACGCATCCCTGCGGCGATTTCCCGATCGTCAACGCCATCAAACTTGACAACCAGACCCTTAGGCTGGGCGGAGCCATCCGTAAAGGTATAGGGTTTCCATTCGCCGTCTTTCTTTAACCACCATTGCGGGTAGTCGAAAAGACTGTCGGCATACTGGGTATCCGCCTGGACTTTCACCCAGCCACGAACGCCAAAGGCGCCGCGGACAAACCCCATTACAACTAGATCAGCGTCACGCATGCGCCTTGCTTCCGTACTGTAGACTGATCAAAACTGATCAGGCAGCCTTCGGCTGGTCTTTCAGCAGCTTGGCTACGGAGTCGGTCACTTGCGCGCCAACGCCGATCCAGTAGTTAACGCGGTCCATGGCCAGACGAACGCGCTCTTGCTTGTCATTAGCGACAGCATTGTAGAAACCCAGACGTTCGATGAAGCGGCCATCGCGACGGTTGCGGGAGTCGGTAACAACGATGTTGTAGAACGGACGGTTCTTGGAGCCGCCACGTGCGAGACGAATTACTACCATTGTCGATTGTCCTTAAATATACGGAATCGTAGAAAAGCCCCCGATTCTATGGCATTTTTCCCTTACGCTGCAAGTGCTTATTGGCTGTTTTGCACAGGGGGTGCTTGCAGCAGGTCTTTGGTCACGATGGTGAGGGCCCGGTCCTCCGGGTGCACCTGCACCACAAAGCCTAGGCGGGACATGAGTTTAAGCATGCCTTTGTTGCCGGCCAGCACCTCGCCCACCATCACTTTCAGGCCCTGTTCGCGTGCTGCATCAAACAGCGCATTCATCAGGATTACGCCAATACCTTTGCCCTGCCAGTGGTCGGCCACCTCCAGCGCGAACTCGCAGCTTTCGTTATCCGGGTCGGTGACGTAACGGGCTACGGCCAACTGCTCTTCACCTTCAGCCGTTTCGTGCGTCATGGCCAGTGCCATTTCACGGTCGTAATCCAGCTGGGTAAAGCGTACCAGCATGGACTGCGACAGCTGCTTGATACTGGACATATAGCGGTTGTAGCGGCTTTCTTCTGACAGGTTGCGCACAAACTCCTGCGTCATGTAGGCGTCTTCGGGGCGTACCGGGCGGATGTTAACTGCGGTACCGTCTTTCAGCATCGAGCAGTGCACCATGTGCATGGGGTAAGGCATGATGGCCATATGGCCGTACGGCTTGGTGCGTTTGACGGTCTGCACGATGATGCGGGCGTCCAGCGCGATCACGCCGGATTCGTCGGCCACCAGCGGGTTGATGTCCATCTCGCGCACTTCGGGCAGCTCGCACACCAGCTCGGACACGTGCAGCAACACGCTCTTGAGGGTGTCGATGTCCACACCGGGCATGTTCTTGAAGGGCCCCAGAATCTTGCCGATGCGGGTTTTGTCTATCATGCGCTCGACCAGGTAATGGTTCACCGGTGGCAGGCTTAGCGCCCGGTCTTGCATGATTTCTACCGCAATGCCGCCCGCACCAAAGGTAATCACCGGGCCAAACGATGCATCGTGCGTTACCCCTACCATCAGCTCGCGCGCGTGGCGGCGCTTGCGCATGGCCTGTACCGACACGCCTTCGATACGCGCCTCCGGCTGTGCGTCACGCGTGCGGGTCATGATGCCGGCAAAGGCCTCGCGCAGGGAGTGCTCGTTACCGATATTCAGCTCCACACCGCCCACGTCGGATTTGTAGATAATGTCTGGCGAGTCGATCTTCAGCACTACCGGGTAGCCGATCTCCGCAGCCAAGCGGATGGCCTCGTCTACATCCTTGGCCAGCGTGGTGCGGTTTACCGGAATATTGAACGCCGCCAGCACTTCTTTGCTTTCCCGCTCGGATAACACCGAGCGCCCTTCCAGCAGGGCAGTAGTAATGACGGCGCGGGCTTTCAGCACGTCGGGTACCACCTGCTCGCCTTCCAACGGCGCAGGCGTCTGCAGCAGCATTTTCTGGTTATGGTGATAAGACGCCAGGTTGCGGAACACCTCGATGGCAAACTCGGGGGCGCGGAAGTGCGCGCACTTGGCTTTGGAAAACAGCTCGCGGCTTTCGGATACTTTGGCATCGCCCAGCCACGACAGGAACATCGGCTTGCTGCTTTCGCGCTGCAGCCCCACCATCAATTGGGCCGTGGTCAGGTGGTCGGTACCGGCCTGCGGGGTAAAAATCACCAGCACACCATCGACATTGGCATCATCCAGACAGGCTTTGACCGCGGTACGGAAGCGCACCGGGCTGGCATCGCCGATGATGTCTACCGGGTTGCCGTGCGACCAGTTGGCCGGCAGCGATTCATTGAGCAGCTCCAGCGTGGGCGGTGTCAGCTTGGCCAGCTCCACACCGTACATATAGGCACTGTCTGCGGCCAACACGCCGGGGCCAATGCCGTTGGTGACGATGGCCAGGCGCTTGCCGGCCACGCGATAGTTGGCCGCAAGCACCTTGGCAGCAGTAAACAGCTGGGCAATGGTGGCCACGCGCAGCACACCGGCGCGGGACAGCGCCGCATCGAACACGTCGCCGCTTTCTACCAGGTTGGACGAGTGCATCAGGCCGGTGACGTCGTCTTCGTAGCGGCCGGATTTCACCACCACCACCGGCTTGGTACGCGCCGCGGCGCGCAGGGCGCTCATGAAGCGGCGGGCGTCGTGCACGTGGTGCACATGCAGCAAAATACCCTGGGTGAAGTTGTCTGATACCAAGTAATCCAGAATCTCGCCGAACTCCACGTCCAGCGCTTCGCCCACCGAGACCACGCTGGAAAAACCGATGCCTTTGCTATCAGCCCAGTCCAGCATGGCAGTACACAGTGCCGACGATTGCGACACCAGCGCCAGGTTGCCGGCCTTGACCTTACTGGTGTAGTTGCTGGCGTTGAAACCGGCTACCGGGCGCATCAGGCCCAGCACGTTCGGCCCCAGGATGCGGATACCGTAATGCTTGGCAATGGACACCGCCTCGTTCAGCGCCTCGCGCTCTTGCGCTTCGCTATCGCCAAAATCCTTGGCCAGCAAAATACCTTTGACGCCTTTCTTGCCACAGTCCTTCACAATGCCGGGCAAGCTGCGCAGCGCCGTGGTCACCACGACCATATCCACCGGGCCTTCGATCAGCTTGACCGAGGTATAGGCCGGTATGCCGCCCACCACGCGGTGGTGCAGGTTTACCGGGTAGAGCTTGCCCTGGAAATTGCCGGCCAACAGGTTGGCAAAAATCGCCTGCCCCACCGAGCCTGGCGTATCGCTGGCACCCACCACGGCCACATTGCGTGGTGAAAACAAAGGTGTGAGGTAATGCGGTTTCATGATTTATCCATCCCGATGGTTTGACGGCGTCCTGCCGCAGCAGCCACGCCCTTGCCCTGGCGGCATTCCTGCGTGCTGCGTGGTACACGCGTAGTATTGACAGTTGCATCAAGCGTATCAAGCCAGTAGCGCGGCTTGCACAATATTGCTAATCTTCGCGGTTTCGCGGTACAGCCATGTTGTGCCGCATCAAACGATTACCCAGATCCGGAAAAGGCCAGTCCCTCACGGGAGAACCGTCATCATGAGCAAACGCGTCGTTACCCTTGCACACTACTATACCCAGCCTGAAATCCAGCAGATGGCCGACAAGGTCGGCGATAGCCTGGAGCTGTCGCTGTTTGCCCGCGAGTCCAAGGCTGACATCATCGTGTTTGCCGGTGTCCGCTTCATGGCCGAAACCGCCAAGATCCTGAACCCGCAGGCCGAAGTGATTCTGCCCGATGCAGGCTCCACCTGTTCGCTGGTGACACAAACCGACGTTGCTGCGCTGCAACAGTGGCGCGAAAGCCACCCGGACCACGTGCACGTGTCGTATATCAATTCGTCCGCCGCGCACAAGGCGCTGTCCGACTGGATCGTTACCAGCCGCAACGTGGACGACATCATTGCGCATCTGTATGAAGAAGGTAAGAAAGTCATCTTCTCGCCAGACCGTAACATGGGCGCCTACCTGAACTACCAGTACGGCTACGACATGCCGCTGTGGTCGGCCGTGTGCGAGGTACACGACAAGTTCAACGAAGCCGCACTGAACGAAGCCCTGACCGCCACCCACGGCAAAGCCCACCTGATTGCCCACCCGGAAAGCCCGCTGCCAGTACTCAAGCGCGCCCAGTACGTTGGCTCCACCTCCGGCATGCTGAACTGGGTGAAAGCCTTCCAGGGCAGCAGCAGCGAAGTGATCTTTGTCGCCACCGAAGACGGCATCCTGTACAACATGCGCCTGGCCCGCCCGGATCTGGACATCCGCCAGGCACCGATCTACGCCGGCTGCCAGTGCAATTCCTGTCCGTACATGAAGATGAATACCATCGACGCGGTAAAACGCGCCCAGCAGGGCGAAGGCACCCGCATCGACTACCTGTCCGAGGCCGAAATGGACGCCGCACGCCTGCCGATAGAACGCATGCTGGACTTCAGCCAGCGCTACTACCAGTAAGCCAGCGCAAAACCACACAGCCCGCCGAACGCGGGCTGTTTTTGTTTATGCAACGGGCACGGCGGTTTGCGCCATGCCCATACGCGGATACAATCGTTAAGTCTTGATGGAAAGCTGCGATGAAAATTCTGATTAGTAACGACGACGGTTATTTTGCACCCGGCTTGGCAACGTTGGCCGCACACCTCTCCACCCTGGGCGAGGTCGTGGTAGTCGCGCCCGAGCGCGACCGCAGTGGCGCCAGCAATTCGCTGACCCTGGACCGCCCGTTATTGGTCAGGCAAGCCGCCAGCGGCTTTTATTATGTCAACGGCACGCCAACCGACTGCGTGCACGTTGCCATCACCGGCTTTCTGGATTTCCGCCCCGACATCGTCGTGTCCGGCATCAATCACGGCCCCAATATGGGCGACGATACGCTGTACTCCGGCACCGTCGCCGCGGCCACCGAAGCCTTCCTGCTGGGCATCCCGGCCATTGCCGTATCGCTGGCGGGTAAAAACCGCCACTTCGATACCGCAGGCCAGGTTGCCACAGACCTGGTGCGGCGCTTTCAGGCGCAGCCCTTCAGCCGCCCCATGCTGCTGAACGTCAACGTACCCGACATCCCGGCCGAACAGCTAACCGGCACCGAGGTCACCCGCCTGGGCCGCCGCCATCACGCCGAACCGGTGATCCGCGCACACAATCCGCGCGGCGAAGCTGTGTACTGGGTAGGCCCGGTCGGCCCCGAGCAAGACGCCGGCAACGGCACCGATTTTCACGCCATCCGCCAGCAGCGCGTGTCCATTACGCCGCTGATGATAGACCTGACCGCACGCGATCAACTGGATGAAATACACACATGGCTCAATCCCTAGTTGCAGGCAGCAATTTCGGCATGTTCTCCGACCGTACCCGTATGCGGATGGTGGAGCGGCTGCGCCAGAACGGCATTAGCGAAGAACGCGTGCTGGCCGCCATGTACGAGGTACCCCGCCACCTGTTCATCGACCAGGCGCTGGCCACCCGGGCCTACGACGATGTATCGCTGCCTATCGGCCAGGGGCAAACCATCTCGCAGCCACTCACCGTGGCCCGCATGACCGAAAAGCTGCTGGAAGGCCGCGACAAACCCGGGCGCATTCTGGAAATCGGCACCGGCTGCGGCTACCAGACGGCCGTACTGCTGAAAACCGGCGCCGAGGTGTTTTCCATTGAACGTCTGGGCGGCATTCTGGACAAAGCCAGACAGAACCTGCGCCAGGCCAAGCTGGTTCACGCCCGCCTGGTACATGGCGATGGCCACCTGTGGCTGCCGGATGTCGCGCCATTCGACGGCATCATCACCACGGCAGCAGCACGCCA
>JAIXTB010000159.1 GCA_027484385.1 Neisseriaceae bacterium
AGGCGCGGCCGCACATGCCGTAGTTGCCGGCGCCGAAGCTGCCGCCTATCAGCACGGTGAACTTGGGCACGCTGGCGCAGGCTACGGCGGTAACCAGCTTGGCGCCGTCTTTGGCAATGCCGCCGTTTTCGTACTTCTTGCCCACCATGAAGCCGGTGATGTTCTGCAGGAAGACGAGCGGAATGCCGCGCTGACAGCACAGCTCGACAAAGTGCGCGCCCTTGAGCGCCGACTCGGAAAACAGAATGCCGTTATTGGCGATGATGCCGACGCGGTAGCCATTGAGGCGGGCAAACCCGGTAACCAGCGTGGTGCCGTAGTTCTGCTTGAATTCGTCGAAATCGGAATCGTCCACCAGGCGGGCAATGATCTCGCGCACGTCGAACGGCTTTTTGCTGTCGGCCGGAATCACGCCGTAGATTTCTTCGGCGCCGTAGCGTGGCGGGCGGGGCGCGATGCGGTCCAGCCGGCCTTGCTTGTGCCAGTTCAGGTCGGCCACGATGCGGCGGGCGATGGCCAGCGCGTGGGCGTCGCTTTGCGCCAGGTGGTCGGCCACGCCGCTGACGCGGGTGTGTACGTCGCCACCGCCCAGCTCTTCGGCCGAAACCACCTCGCCGGTGGCGGCTTTCACCAGCGGCGGGCCGCCCAGGAAGATGGTGCCTTGTTCTTTGACGATAACGGTTTCGTCGCTCATGGCCGGTACGTAAGCGCCACCAGCGGTGCAGCTGCCCATCACCACGGCGATTTGCGGTATGCCGGCGGCGGACAGGTTGGCCTGGTTGTAGAAGATGCGGCCAAAGTGCTCGCGGTCGGGGAAGACTTCGTCCTGCAGTGGCAGGAAGGCGCCGCCGGAATCCACCAGGTAGACGCAGGGCAGGCGGTTTTCGCGGGCGATTTCCTGTGCGCGCAGGTGTTTTTTTACCGTCATCGGGTAGTAGGTGCCGCCTTTGACAGTGGCGTCGTTGGCCACAATCAGGCAGTCGATGCCGCTGATGCGGCCAACCCCCGTGATGACGCCGGCGCCCGGCGCGTCGTCGTTATACATGCCGAAGGCAGCCAGCTGCGACAGCTCCAGAAACGGCGCGCCCGGGTCCAGCAGCAGGTTGATGCGTTCGCGCGGCAGCAGCTTGCCTTTGGCTACGTGCTTGTCGCGTGCCTTGCTGCCACCGCCCAGGGCGGCCTGGGCGACTTTGGCTTTCAGGTCGGCCACGATGCTGCGCATTTTGTCGGCGTTGGCCTGGAAGTCGGCAGCGCGGGGGGAAAGCTTGGATTCGATAATGGGCATGGTTGGACAACCCCTTTTGCCACGAAACCCACGAAAAGACACGAAAGGAAACCGAGAGATGAAACGGGTTCAGTGGGGTCTTTTTCGTGTTCTTTTGCTGGTTTCGTGGCCTATATGTTTTTCAGGTTTTAGCGGGTTTCGGCCATCAGCTCGCGGCCGATCAGCCAGCGGCGGATTTCGCTGGTGCCCGCGCCAATTTCGTACAGCTTGGCGTCGCGCAGCAGGCGGCCGGTGGGGTATTCATTGATATAGCCGTTACCGCCCAGGCACTGGATGGCATCCAGCGCCATCTGGGTGGCGCCTTCGGCGGCGTACAGGATGGCGCCGGCGGCGTCCTTGCGGGTTTGGCGGCCCGATTCGCCACGGTCCAGTGCCTGGCCTACGGCGTAGACATAGGCACGGCTGGCAGACAGCTTCACGTACATATCGGCCAGCTTGCCTTGCATCAGCTGGAAGTCGCCAATGGCCTGGCCAAACTGCTTGCGGTCATTCAGGTAGGGCACCACCACGTCCATGCAGCCTTGCATGATGCCTAGCGGGCCTGCGGCCAACACGGCGCGTTCGAAGTCCAGCCCGCTCATCAGTACTTTCACGCCGTTGCCTTCGCCGCCCAGTACGTTGGCGTCCGGCACGAAACAGTCGTCAAAGAAAATCGGGTAGGTGTTGGAGCCACGCATGCCTAGCTTGTCCAGCTTGCTGCCGTGGCTGAAACCGGCAAAGCCTTTTTCCACGATAAAGGCGGTGATGCCTTTCGGGCCGGCGTTGATATCGGTTTTGGCGTACACCACCAGGGTATCGGCGTCGCCGCCGTTGGTGATCCACATCTTGCTGCCGTTCAGTTTGTAGCCGCCGTCTACCTTGTCAGCGCGCAGCTTCATGCTCACCACGTCGGAGCCGGCGTTGGGTTCGGACATGGCCAGTGCGCCGATGTGGTCGCCGCTGATCAGCTTGGGCAGGTATTTCTGGCGCTGCGCGTCGTTGCCGTTTTTGAAGATCTGGTTCACGCACAGGTTGGAATGCGCACCGTAGGACAGCGCCACCGAGGCGCTGGCGCGGCTGATTTCTTCCATGGCGATCATGTGCGCCAGGTAGCCCATATTGGCGCCGCCGTACTCTTCGGACACGGTGATGCCCAACAGGCCCAGGTCGCCAAATTTCTTCCACAGGTCGGCCGGAAACAGGTTGTCGCGGTCGATATCGGCGGCGCGCGGTGCGATTTCGCTGGCGGCGAATTCGCGTACCGCTTCGCGCAGCATGTCGTAGGTTTCGCCAAAGTCAAAGCGCAGGCTGCTGTACATGTTATCTCCTCTGTGCCCGGGCGGGCGGCTGTGTCCGTTTGCCCCTTGTGCGTGCTGCCGGGGGCTCTTGTATTGATAGGCGTTTTTTTGCCTGGGTATGGTTTTATGTTGACTTACGCTTACGTTAACGTCAATACAAAATGACAGAACCATCCGGCAGGATGGTAAAAAACGGGCTAGTTTGTGGCGTCCTTGCCGGTGACGGTATCGATGACCTGGCGGCAGTGGCCTTCCAGGGTGACGATCTCGGCCAGTACGGCGTCGATGTCGCGGCGTTGTTCTTCCAGCTGTTTCTTGCGCTCGGACAAGAGCTGCAGCAGCTTTAGCGACTGGCTGGCTTCGTCGCGGGCCAGTTCGTACAGATCCAGGATCTCGCGGATCTCTGACAGTGCCAGCCCGATGCGCTTGCCACGCAGGATCAGCTTGAGCCGGGCGCGGTCGCGGTGGGTAAACAGCCGCTGGCGGCCTTCACGTTGCGGCTCTATCAGGCCCTGTTCTTCGTAAAAACGGATGGTGCGCAGCGTGATGTCAAAATCGCGTGCCAGATCTGAAATGGTAAAGAGGCGTTCTTCGCTCATGATGGTTCCTGTTGTTCTGCCGCGATTGTAGCGTTTTTTACCCGCTCTGCCCGATTAAGCTTGAGTTTACGTTAACGTAATAGTAAGTTTTGCGCACAAAGACAACGGCATCGCCTGTGGAGACCTCACCATGACCCTTTCCCCCAGCTACGTGCACGGCACCAGTGCTACCCCGCTTATCGGCCAGACCATCGGCCAGTATTTCGACGAAGCTTGCCAGCGCTACGCTGCGCGCGACGCGCTGATCGTGCGCCAGCAGAATATACGCTGGACGTATGCCGAGTTTGGCGAGCAGGCCACACGGCTGGCCTGCGGCCTGCGCCGACTGGGCCTGCAGCCGGGCGAGCGGGTGGGGATCTGGTCACAAAACAACGTGGAATGGGTGCTGATGCAGTTTGCTACCGCCAAGGCGGGGCTGGTGCTGGTCAACATCAACCCGGCCTACCGCCGCAGCGAGCTGGAATACGCGCTGAACAAGGTGGGCTGCCGCGCACTGGTGTTATCGCCCAGCTTCAAGAGCAGCGACTACCTGGCCATGGTGGCCGACCTGGTGCCGGAGTTGGCCGTTAGCGCCCCTGGCCAGCTACAAGCGGCGCGCCTGCCCGAGCTGCGCTGGGTGGTGCGCATGGGCGAGGAAGCGACCGCTGGTATGCTGAACTTTGCCAGCCTGCTGGCGCCGGCAAGCGATGAGGAGCGGGCAGGGTTGGCCGCTACGGCCAGCACGCTGCAGTTCGATGACCCGATCAATATCCAGTTTACCTCCGGCACCACCGGCAGCCCCAAGGGCGCCACGCTCACGCACCACAACATCCTGAATAACGGCTTTTTCGTGGGCGAGGCCATGCGGCTGGGGCCGGATGACCGGCTGTGCATCCCGGTGCCGCTGTACCACTGCTTTGGCATGGTGCTGGGGGTGCTGGCCTGCGTGACCCACGGCGCGGCCATGGTGTTCCCTAGCGAGGCCTTCGAGCCGCTGGCGGTGCTGGAGGCGGTGCAGGCCGAACGCTGTACCGCGCTGCACGGCGTGCCCACCATGTTTATTGCGGTGCTGGATCATCCGCGCTTTGCCGAGTTTGATCTGGCCACACTGCGCACCGGCATCATGGCCGGCAGCCCGTGCCCGATCGAGGTGATGAAGCGGGTGGTGGCGCACATGCACATGGCCGAAGTCACCATCGCCTACGGCATGACCGAAACCAGCCCGGTGAGCTTCCAGAGCCATACCGACACGCCAGTCGAGAAAAAAGTGGCTACCGTTGGCCGCATCCACCCGCACGTGGAAGTCAAAATCGTGGATGCCAACGGCCGTATTGTGCCGCGTGGCGACACAGGCGAGCTGCTGACCCGTGGCTACTCGGTGATGCTGGGCTACTGGGGCGACCCGGCCAAAACGCGCGAAGCCATTGACGACGCCGGCTGGATGCACACCGGCGACCTGGCGGTCATGGACGAAGACGGCTACTGCAATATTGTTGGCCGCGTGAAAGACATGGTGATTCGCGGTGGCGAGAATATTTACCCGCGCGAGATCGAAGAATTCCTTTACCGCCACCCCAAAGTGCAAGATGTACAGGTCATCGGCGTGCCCGACCCCCGATACGGCGAGGAACTATGCGCCTGGATACGCCTGCGCGATGGCGAAAGCTGCAGCGCCGACGAGATCCGCGCCTTCTGCGACGGCCAGATTGCCTACTACAAGATTCCGCGCTACATCGAGTTTGTCGACAGCTTCCCCATGACCATCACCGGCAAGATCCAGAAGTTTGTCATGCGCCAGCAGATGAAAGAAAAGCTGGGGCTGGACGAAGCAAAAACCGCCTGATGCATTGCGGCCAACCCCGCCGGCAGGCGGGGTTTTTTGTGCTGTCACAATTCTGTGGCAGCGTGGATACGCTACAATGCGCGCCATACTTTTGGAGATTGCATCATGACCGTATTCAACGAAGCCGACCTGACCCGTCTGGAAACCCTGCTCACCCCGCTGTCGCAAGCTGGCACCACCATGCGCCCCGACGAAGTACAGGGTTTCTTTACTGCGCTGGCCTGTGGTCCGGACCGCCTGGGGGTGGAGGAATGGCTGGATGATGTCCTGGGTGATGCGCCGGCATTTGAAAGCGCCGAAACCGAAGCCGAAATCCGTGCCCTGCTGCAGAAGTTCTACGACAGCGTGGCGGCCGCGCTGGCCGATGGCGAGCTGCCGGAGCTGGTGCTGTACAGCGCTGACGACAGCGACGAGCCGGACTTCCGCCCGTGGTGCAATGCCTATATGTACGCGCTGGACGTGGTGCCTACCGACTGGTTCGAGGCGGCAGACGACGAAGGCTTCGAAGAGCTGCTGATGCCGGTGATGGCACTGGGTGGCATGTTCGACGCCGAAGAGGGCGAAGCCCCGCTGATGCAATTCAGCGCCAGCGAGCTGGAAAGCTTCAAGGGTGAGCTGGACGACGCCGTGGTGGCCGTGCACAACTACTGGCGCGCCAAAGAGGCTGCGCCGGTGACCGTGCGTAACGATGGCAAGGTTGGCCGCAACGACCCGTGTACCTGCGGCAGCGGCAAGAAATACAAAGCGTGCTGCGGCCGTAACTAAGCCCTGCAGCCGTACCGGAAAGCCCCGCAGAATGCGGGGCTTTTTGTTTGCGTGGGCTAGACTGCAGTATCACCTGTTGTGGAGTCTGGCCATGAAACTGGGGCTGGAAGAAGTGCTGACCCTGCTGGCTGCCATAGAGCAGGACTACCCGTGGCTGACTGAAGAGCTGCCGTTTGACGAGAATGCGCTGCGCAGGCTGGTGGTAGCCGACTTGCTGGAGCGTGACGCGCTGCTGCACCAGCAGGGGGTGAGTGCCGAAGATCGCCAGCTGGTGTACCTGGTTTCTACTGCGCGCCTGGTGCTGGATAATCTGCTGTTGTATTTGCGGCTGATGCGCCATGAAACGTTGCCGCAGGAGCAGATGGGCGAGGTGCGCCAGCTGATGCAGCGCCTGGCGCGTGGTGAGGGGCGGGAATAGGCCTGCCAGAAACAACAAACCCCGCCTGTTGCCAGTGCGGGGTTGTGTAGTCAGCGGCTTAATCAATGGGCCAGGCTGATGTAGGCGTCGCCTTGATAGCTGGCGCTGGCAATGCCCAGCGCGGAGCGGAATGTTACCAGAAAACGGCGGCCGATCTGGCGAATGGCAACTACTTCAAAAGCAACAGTACTGTTATCAAGCTCTTGGGTGACACAGTCACCCGGTTTCAATTCATTAATTTTCATTGGATTCCTATACGACACAGCCGGAACCCGGTTGTGTCTTTTTCAATAGCGGCGTTTGGCAGGCGGCAGGCCTTCCATCTTCGCCGTTGGATGGCGGAAGTTAATGCGGCCTTTAGTCAGATCATAAGGCGACATTTCTACAGTAACGCGATCACCCACCAGCACACGGATACGGTGCATTTTCATTTTGCCGGAGCCATAGGCAAGGATTTCCACATTGTTATCGAGCCGAACGCGATAGCGCGATTCCGGCAGCATCTCGATGACAACACCTTGCAATTCGATCATGTCTTCTTTAGACACAGTGTCTCCTTCCGGATGAGGGGTGAGCCCGGTCCAATCACGCAAAGCACAAAGTCTTGCGCCGCCGGGCAGCGGTTTGCATCGTTTAAACCTAAGCGGGAAATTGCTGTGCGGAGTGGTTAACAGCAGTTAAAGCAAGGCAGGTTTGGTAATGTGCGCCAAACCAGAAAATGAGGCAAAAAGCAGTGTAAGGGTAAATGCATGATTTGTCTAGAAAAACTTTTATTGCCATTCATGGTGGCCCGCGTGACCCGCACCTTGGCCAGGCAGTGCCTCTGGCACTAGACCGGTAGTGCGGGGCGAGCCAGCTCAAAGCGCTGGCGTGTAGTGCAGTAGCTATCAGCGCCCATTTTCCCTATTACATCAAGCTGTTCAGCGCAGAGTTGGCCGTTTTGCATGAGCTGGTCGTCTATGGCAAAACCCAGTACATCCAGCAGTACTACCGTGCCACTTTGCGCTGCCGGGCTGATTTGCAGCTGCTGGCGCAGCCGGCAGGCCAGCTGTACCGGTGCGCCGGCCACGCCAGGTACCTCCAGCCATGGCAGTACCGTGGTGCCTAGCCCGGCGGCGGCCAGCTCGCTGACATCCGGCGGGTAGGGCGCGCAGCTTTGGTTCATGGCCTCGGCCTGGGCGTGGGTGACAATGTTCACCACGCATTCGCCGTTGGCCTGCAGGTTGTACAGGGTGTCTTTTGTGTGGCCATCGCGCGGGTTGACCTGGGTAAACAACA
>JAIXTB010000221.1 GCA_027484385.1 Neisseriaceae bacterium
ATCACCATGGGCATCAGCGCCCAGTCAGGTGCCAGATGGAAGAAAGGGTTGGCGCGCGCGGCCGGGTCGGCCAGGATTTCGGCGCCCTGGCCAAAGTAGTTCAGCATCAGCGCGGGCAGCACATAAAAGAACCACGCCAGACGGATGGGTTTGGGGCCGAAATGGCCCATGTCGGCGTACAGGGCTTCGGCACCGGTCAGAGCGAGTACTACCGAGCCCAGCGCCAGAAAGCCCACGGCCTGGTGTTCCAGCATGAAGGCAATGCCCCAGGCCGGGTTCAGCGCGGCCAGCACCGCCGGGTTGCCCAGGATGCCGTGCACACCCAGCGCAGCCAGCGCGGCAAACCATAGCATCATCACCGGGCCAAACAGCTTGCCCACGCTGGCGGTGCCGTGTTTCTGGATGACAAACAGCCCTACCAGCACCGCAATGGCAATCGGCAGCACATAAGGTTTGAAGCTGGGGGTAATTACCTCCAGGCCTTCCAGTGCCGATAACACCGATACCGCCGGGGTAATCACCACCTCGCCATAGAAAAAGCCGCCACCCATCAGGCCCAGGGCGGCCAGCAGCCAGCCTTTGTTGCCGATGGCGCGCCGTGCCAGTGCCATCAGGGTCAGAATGCCGCCCTCGCCGCGGTTATCGGCGCGCAGGACGAAGGCCAGGTATTTCAGCGATACCACCAGAATCAGCCCCCAGACAATCAGGGACAGAATACCCAGTACGTTTGCTTCGTTGGGCGCCAGGCCCAGGTGCGGGCTGAAGCATTCTTTCAGTGTGTAGAGCGGGCTGGTACCGATGTCGCCATAGACCACGCCCAGGGCGGCCAGAGTAATGCCCGCCAGTGCTTGTTTGTTATGCGCTTGCATGATGCTTTGTATTGTTGTTTGAGGGTTTTGCGCAGCCATTTTGCTGCATTGCAAAAGTAAGGCACAGGTGAGCGCGCAGATTACTCTGCTGGACGCCAAAAGACCATGCGGCCAACCCGGCTTGTTGCGCTTTATGCGTATCGTGTAGGTGCTTTGCCACAATCACTCTCAGGTGTGGTGTTTCTGCCGTGCCAGCTGCGACCGGCAGGGCATTTATCACGAGAAACTCTGAATTTCGATAATTTAACTTGCATATATGCCGGCATTTTTTTAGCGTCATGCTAATGAATCGCAGTAGGACTGCCGTGCACTGGCCAGATTGACACAAACCCCGTGCGCTAGCGAGCAGTGAGATCAATCACCAGACAAGAGGCAGGGTATGCGTAGAGGGCTGCTATGGGTAATGGGCTGCTGGGCGGTATGGGTGCAGGCCGCCCAACCGCTGCACTTGCTGACGCAAGAGCAAGCCCCCTACGCCATGCAGCTGGCCGATGGTGGCCAGGTTGGCTTGGCGCTGGACACAGTGCGCTGCGTATTCCAACGGCTGGGTCAGCCGGCCGAGATAAAATTCGTGGCCTGGACACGCGCGCAGCGCCGCGTGGAAAGTGGCGAGGGCGACGGCTATTTCCCGGCATCACGCAATACCCAGCGCGACGCGCTATCGCAATGGTTTGGCCCGGTAGCACCGCAGCAATGGCGCTGGTATCTGCGCCGTGACAGCCGCCTGGACCCGTTATCGCCGGGTTTTCGCCAGTACGCACGTGTCGGTGCGTATGCCGGTTCCAATATGCTGCACTGGCTGCAGGCCCAGCATTATCAGGTCACCGTATCGCCACCCGAGCACGACCAGATACTGGATGTGCTGCTGGCTGGCCGGGCCGATGCGGTACTGGCGGCCAACCTGGCCATGGACAAACTGCTGATGCAGCGCGGGGCGGCAAGCCAGGTGCGCTCGGTGCTGGCGCAGGACAAACCCCTGGGCTTGTACCTGTCGCACCGTTATCTGGCACAACAGCCAGCGGCTTTTGCCGGCAAGCTGCAGCAGGCGCTGGTGCGCTGCCAGCCGGCTACGCCGCCTTGATGCCGGCCTGCAGGCCCAAGGGCAGGAAGGCGGCGCCGCGTACGCCGCCGTCGTCGCCGTGACGGGCTTTTTCGATGCGCGGTACGCGGGCAAATTTCAGCATGTAGCGCGGCAGGCGTTTGGGCAGCTCGCGGTATAGCTCGTCAAAATTGGACAGCCCGCCGCCCAGGACGATCAGCTCCGGGTCCAGGATGGCCAGATAGCCGGCAAAGCAGCAGGCGGTCAGCTCGAAAAACTGCTCCACAAACACCCCTGTCGCCGGGTGGCCCTCACGGTAGCGCTGGATGATGTCCTGTGCGGCCAACCTTTCGCTGAAACGGTGAAAAAACAGCTGCTCGAAGCCGCGGCCGGACAGGTAGTTGTCTATGCAGCCACGTTGGCCGCAGCCGCAGGAAAACACTGGCAAGTCGCCACCAAAGGCCTGTAGCGCATCGATAGGCAGGCGCATGTGGCCCAGCTCGCCGGCCACGTGGTTCAGGCCATTGTGGATCTGGCCGCGAAAAATCATGCCGGACCCCACGCCGGTACCCAGGATCACGCCCAGCACCGAGGCCAGATGCTGGTTGGCCGCATCCATGGCTTCGGACAGCGCAAAGCAGTTGGCGTCGTTATCGATATACACCGGGCGGCCCAGGCGCTCTTGCAGGTCTTCCTGCAGGCGGCGGCCATTGGCAGCGGGTACATTGGCCGTGAGCAGGCTGCCGCTGATGCTGTCGATAATGCCGGGGATACCCAGCCCCACGCTGCCCTGACAGCCAAGCTCACTGTCCGCCTGCCGCACGGTATGACACAGCTCGTCCAGCAGGGTGGCGTAATCTTTGGGGGTGGCAAAGCGGTGCTGGCGTACGCGGCTAAGCGTAGCGTCGAAGGCGCCGAACGCGATTTTGGTACCGCCGATGTCAAATCCGTAAAGCATGGTGAAGTCAGTCTTGGCTAGGAGGCCTGGCGTGCCTGCGGTTGGTGTCCGGGGTGCCGGGCAAAGTAATGGCGAAGCAAAAAAGTGCCGTTGCCGGTATGTCTGCGCAAGGCGCTACAGGCAACGGCCAAGCTCTGCATGACCTCTCCAGAGGTTGGCAAGGCAGAATTCTACCTTACCCGCCCTGAAAACCGGGCTTGCGCCCGGGTACTACCAATCGGTCTGGTTTAGAAACCGATCCACACGCCAGTCAGGAACTGGTTGGTGTCTTTTGCGCCGCTGGCTTTCGGGGCCACCTTGGTCAGGCGGGCATACCACTCGGCACCGCCGCCGATATCACGGCCGTACTGCACGGCAAAGCGGCTGTAGTCGTCGGCCACGCCGGTGTTGTTCTGGTTCATGTATGCAGCCTTGATGTAACCAGCCTTGCCCAGGGTGTAAGTCAGGCCCAGCGAGGTTTCGCTGCCCTTGTTGGTTTGCTTGCCGGCTTTTTCCTGCTTGTAGGACTGCACCATGGCGCGCAGGGTCAGGTCGTCGCTCACGCCGACCGACGCCGCCAGGTATTGCTGGCTGTTTTCGGTGTCGTTAGTGACGGTAGTGGTTTCAGTAACTACGCCGGTACCCAGATCCGCCTTGGATTCCTTGGTTTTGGTGGCAGGTTTGCCGCCCAGTACACCGGCGTAGATCGTGGCTTTACCCACGGCCAGGGTAGCGGCCAGGTCGTAGACGCTGTCTTTGTTGTGCTTCTCGTTGCCCCAGCCGTGCTGTGCGCTAAAGCTGAAGTTGCCCAGTGCTGGCGACTGATAGCTCAGGGTGTTCGGCAGGTACACCTTGCTGGTCACCTTGCCGGCGCCGCCTTCGGCGACAGGCCAGAAGCCGACTTGGCCAAATGGCCAGTCCAGGGTCAGGTAGCTGTTGATGAAGGCGCGGCCGGCCTTCACGGTACCAAAGTCGCCAGACAGGGTGACATACGCTTCGCGGCTGCCGATGCCCACTTTGTTTTCCACGGTTTCACCGGTGGCGATTTTTTGCGAGATACGTGCGCCCAGCTTGTTACCGCCGGCGATTTCCTTGCTGGCGTCAATATTCAGCAGCAGGGCACGGTCCAGCTCGCTGGTGGTGGTTTTACCGTTGTCGGTCACGATGTAGTTGGCTTCGGCCGAGCCGCTCAGTTTGAAAATATCGGTCCAGCTGTCGGCAAAAGCCGGGGTAGCGGTGAGCGAGGCGATGATCAGTGCCAGGGTTTTGCGTTGCATGTGAAATTCTCCGTTTGCTGTGTTGGTGCTGCCTGCTCAATGCCTATGTCATTTAAGGTGGGCGTGACACGGCATTTCTCTGTTGAGCGTGATTTTTCGCCCGTTAAAACTAGTGTTCTGTGCGGCGTATGGCCTGGCCGTCCGGGCCAAACAGATGACACTGCGCGGTATCGATTGCCAGCCAGGCGCGGCTGCCGCTCGCCGGCGCAGGGCTGTCGCTGCCCAGCTTCACGGCCAGCGGTTCGTTTTGGCCGGCGGCGCGGGCGTACACGATCTGCACATCGCCCAGGTGCTCTACCAGCTCTACCATCACCGGTACGCCGTGCTCGGCAAAACGCAGGTGTTCGGCGCGTATGCCCAGCGTCAGCTCGCCTTCAGCGCGGGCACCCGGCAGGGTGAGTAGCTCGCCGCCTGGCAGGCGGATGCTGGTGCTGTGGCCAAAAATGCTGGCGCTCACCGGCAGGAAGTTCATCTTCGGGCTGCCCAGAAAGCCCGCTACAAACAGGTTGGCCGGGTGCTGGTACAGCGCCAGCGGGGTGCCGACCTGTTCGATGCGGCCAGCGTTGAACACGGCGATGCGGTCGCCCATGGTCATGGCTTCTACCTGGTCGTGGGTGACGTAGATCATGGTGCTGCCCAGGTCCTGGTGCAGGCGGGTCAGCTCAATGCGCATCTGTACGCGCAGTGCGGCGTCCAGGTTGGACAGCGGTTCGTCAAACAGAAACACATCGGGCTTGCGCACGATGGCGCGGCCAATGGCGACGCGCTGGCGCTGGCCGCCGGACAGCGCCTTGGGTTTGCGCTCCAGCAGGTGGCCGATCTGCAGGATGTCCGATGCGCGGGTGACGGCGTCGTCGATGTCTTTTTTGCTTTTGCCCGCCAGCTTCAGGCCGAACGCCATGTTTTCGCGCACGGTCATGTGCGGGTACAGCGCGTAGCTCTGGAACACCATGGCCACGCCGCGTTTGGCTGGCGGTACATCGTTGGCCAGCGTGTCGCCGATCCACACTTCGCCTGCACTGATGTCTTCCAGGCCGGCAATCATGCGCATCATGGTGGACTTGCCACAGCCGGACGGGCCGACAAACACCATGAATTCGCCATCGCGGATATCCAGGTCCACGCCGTGAATCACGGTGGGGCCTTCGTCGTAGGTTTTCTTGATTTGCTTCAGTTTCAGTTCAGCCATGTTCTTTTCCTTGGTGCGGCTCAGGCCAGGCGGGCCGGCATGCGGCCGGTGGCGTCCAGCGTGCCCAGCAGCCAGTCGGCTACCGCGTGCAGGGCAGCGTCGGCAAAACCGTAGGTCAGCAGGGCGGGGGCGTTCAGGTCGGCGGCGGCGTAGGGGTTCCACAGCGCCAGGTGCAGGTCGGGCTGCCAGCTGGCGGCCTCGCGCGCGCCGTAGCGTTCGCGGGTAGTCGATGCCAGTACGGTGTAGCGGCCATCCTGCGGCAGCGTGGCCCAGTCCAGCGCCTGGCGGCTGGCAAAGGTCACCACGTCCAGCTCGAAGTGCTGGCGTAGCACGCTCACCAGCGTGTCGGCCGACAGCCCGGCTTCGGAAACGCCGTCGGACGGTGCCTGCTGCTGCAGGACCAGGCGCAGCTGGCGCGCGCTTGGCCGCTGCGGCTGGCCGTGGGCGGTGAGCGCGCGGCGCCAGGCGTGGGCAAACAGTGCCACGTCGGCAGCTTCTTGCGCCGGGCTGTAGTCACGGGTGCGGCTAGGGTGGCGCGCTACCAGGGCGTTAACGCGCTGCTCGGCCTCGGCCAGGCGCGCCGTGCCCAGGCTGCCGTCGTGTACGGCGTCTACCAGTGCCTGGCGGCTGGCGGCCATTTCATCGACAAACTGCAGCACCAGCGACAGGTCGGCACCGGCGCGTAGCGCCTGCGCGGTACCGGCGGCCTGGCCCCAGCGTTCGCGGATGGCTTTCATGTTCATGCCATCGGTAATGGCCACGCCCTGGTAGCCCCATTGCTGGCGCAGCAGGGTGCCGAGGATGGCGGGCGACAGCGTGGCCGGCCACGCTTCGTCCAGCTGCGGGAACAGGATGTGCGCGCTCATCAGCGCGGCGCTGTGCGGCAGCAGGGCGCGGAACGGCGCCAGCTCGTAGTCGTCCAGCGCGGCGCGGCTTTTGTCTACCACCGGCAGGTCCAGGTGCGAGTCGGTATGGGTGTCGCCGTGGCCGGGGAAGTGCTTCACGCAGCAGGCAATGTTTTCTTGCTGGTGGCCGAGCATCCAGGCTGCGGCCAACCTCACCGCGCTTTCCGGGTGTTCGCCAAAGCTGCGTTCGCCGATCACCGGGTTTTGCGGGTTGTTGTTCAGGTCCAGCACCGGGCCGTAGTTCAGGTTGATGCCCAGCGAGGCCAGGCCACGCGCCAGCGCAGCGCCTACGTCTTGCGCCAGCGCCTCGTCGCCCACCGCACCCAGCGCCATCGCCGACGGTGCTTGCGGCAGGAACAGCGTGCGCATCACGGCGCCGCCTTCCTGATCAATGCCGATCAGCACATCGTCGCCACAGGCGTCGCGCAGCTGCTGTACCAGCGCACGGGTCTGGGCCGCGTCCTGCACATTGCGGCGGAACAGGCAGATGGCGCGAATATGGTTGTCGCGCAGAAAGGTTTTTTCGCTGTCGCTCAGCGTGGTGCCGGCCACATCCACCATCAGGGCTCGGCCGGCCAGGCGGTTCAGGTCTGGGTTCATTTCACTGCTCCGTCAAAGCCGCGCAGGAAGTAGCGCTGGGTAAACAGAAACACCATCAGGATGGGCAGCACGGTCAGCACTGCCCCGGCGGCTACGACGCGAATCTTGAAACTGAAGGCACCGGACAGGTACAGCACGCCCACCGACAGCGGGAACTTGTCCGGGCTGGCCATCACGATGGACGGCCAGATGTACTGGTTCCACGCCGCCACCAGGGTCAGGATGGTGAGGGCGGCCAGCGCCGGGCGCGCCAGCGGCAGCATGATGTGCCAGAAGATTTGCCACTCGGTGGCGCCGTCTACGCGGGCGGCGTCTACCAGGTCGTTCGGTACTGCCTCGAAAGCTTGCTTCATCAGGAAAATGCCCACCGCACCCGCCAGGCCCGGCAGTACCACGCCGGTATAGGTGTCGCCCATGCCCAGCTTGGACACGGTGATGAAGTTCACCAGGAAGTTCACTTCCGACGGCAGGATCATGGTGGCCAGAATCGCGCCGAACACGATGTTGCGGCCAGGGAACTGCATGCGCGCCAGCGGGTAGGCCGCCATGCTGCATACCAGCAGCGTACCGGCCACGGTCAGCACCGAAATGATGATGGAGTTCTTGTAGAACGCGATCACATCAATGGTCTTGAACACTTCGATGAAGTTGTCCAGGCCCGGGTTTTCCGGCCACATGCGTGGCGGGTAGGTAAACACATCGCCGCTGGTAGACAACGCCGTCACCAGCGTCCACCAGAACGGGTACACGGTGATCACCGCCAGCAGCGTCAGCACCAGGTAGTGCAGCGTGTGCTTGGCCAGCTTGTTCATATTGATTTTCTTTGCCGTGGCAGCCAGCGGCATGGGCAGGGTTTTTTCCATGGCTTGCCTCATTTCTTGCGCGGTTGCAGGTAGCGGAAGTTCAGCCAGGCCAGCGCCACGCAGAACACCGACATCACCAGGCTGGCGGCCAGTGCCCGGCCAAAGTTCAGCGACTTGATACCGAACTCGTAGGCGTAGAACAGCGCCGTATAGGTAGACTGCATCGGGCCACCCTTGGTCATGATCTGCACCTCCTCAAAGCACTTCACGGCGGCCAGCATGGACATCACCGAGCACAGCAGGATGGTGGGCATCAGCAGCGGCACGGTAATCTTCCAGAAGCGCTGCCAGGCATTGGCACCGTCCAGCACCGCCGCCTCGTACACGTCTTGCGGCACGCTCTGCAGGCCGGCCAGATACAGCACCATGTACCAGCCCAGGCCGCGCCAGATGGTGACAAACATCACCGAAAACAGCGCAATGCGGTCGTCGCTGAGCCAGCCGATGGGCTCGTTGATCACGTGCAGCCAGCGCAGTACCGCATTCAGCGCGCCGTCGTCGGTGTACATGAAGTTCCAGATCACCCCGATGACCGACACCGTGGTGACCACCGGCAGGTAGTACGCCGCGCGGTAAAACTTGATACCCGGCAGCTGGTTGTTCACCAGCACCGCCAGCAGGATGGCCAGCACCTGGATGGCTGGCACCACCAGCAGGTACAGCGCCGAGTTTTGCAGCGCGCTGATAAACAGCTCGTCTTCAAACAGCTCGCGAAAGTTATCCAGACCCACCCACACCGGGGCGTCGATCAGGTTGTATTGCGTAAACGCCAGGTAAGAGCCAAAGCCCACCGGCCAAAACGAAAACGCCATTAACAGCAGCAGTGCCGGGGTCAGAAACAGCCAGGCCTGCAGGGTGTTTTTCTTGGAAGCACTCATACTCACCGCACTTTGCAGATTGCAAATCTTGTTCTCATACCCGTTGGCCGCAGGCAAAGCCGGGCCACCCCTGCCTGCACCGGGGCGCAGGCAGGGCGGGGGCGTGGTGCTGCTAGCGCAGTAGCAGCCCGACGGTCAGGCGGGTATTACAGTTTGCTGTTCCAGAAAGCCACGGCTTCATCCAGTGCCGCTTTCGGGTCTTTGCGGCCGGTCACGGCTTGCTCTACTGCTGCAGCCAGCTTGTTCGACAGCACTTCCGGGTCTTTCACGCCGGACAGGAAAATGGTGCGGGTGCTATCCAGGCTGGAAGCGGCTACCGCTACCGCTTTCTCTACCGCGCCGCCCGGGGCTGCGACGGTCTGGAAGTGCGGGTCTTTGGCCGCCTTGCCGCTGGTAGGCAGGGTGCCGGCCAGCTTGGAGAACGCCAGCTGGTTGGCGTCGTTAGTCAGGTAGTTGGCGAACTTGCCCACCTCGGGCAGCAGCGCCTTGTCCACGTTCTTTGCCACGGCAAAGTTGAACATCCAGCCGCCAGAGGCAATGCCGGTCGGGCCTACCGGTGCAGCGGCCACGGCCGTAGCCTTGTACAGCACCGGTGCTTCGTCACGGATACGCGTCAGCGAGGCCGGGGTGGAAACCAGCATGGCCATCTTGCCGGCGTTGTAAGCCTGCATCTGCACCTGGAAGTTATCCTGGGCAAACAGGTTGTCTTTCAGCAGCGCGCCAGCCTTGTAGGCATCGGCCAGCTTTTTCATCATCGCCACGTGCGCCGGGCTGTTGAATGCGGCCTTGCCGCCTTTCACCACGTCCAGGCCGTTCTGGATAAAGAAGCCTTCAATCTTGGTAGGGCCCAGCGTAGGCGCAAAGCCTGCTACACCGGTTTTGGCCTTGATGGCCTTGGCAAACGACAGCTGATCGTCAAACGTCTTGGGCGCAGCCTTCAGGCCGGCGCGGGCAAAGATGTCTTTGTTGTAGGCAATCACGTTGGCGCCGTTGTAGTGCGGGAAGGCGTAGGTCTTGCCTTCGAAGGTCACGTCAGCCAACGCGCCTTTCACAAACTGTGTTTTGTTGATGATGGCGTCTACCGGCTGGATCAGGCCATCCTGCTTGTAGTCATACGCCCAGGGCACGTTCAGGTTCACCAGTGCTGGCGGCTTGCCGGCGCCTACCGCGGCAGTGAATTTGGCCTGAATCACATCCCACGGGTAGTCCGTCCACTTCACCTCTACGCCAGGGTTCTGCGCGTTGTACTTGCCCACCAGGTCTTTGAAGTAGCCGTCGAATTTGGGCGACAGGCTCATGGTCCACACCTCGATCACCGGTTTGTCGGCGGCAAAGGTGCTAAAAGAGGCAGTCAGGCCAACGGCCAGCAGCGTGGCGCTGGCGATAGATTTCAGTTTCATGCTCGGACTCTCGTTCGGGTTGTGTTGTGGTGGCGGCCGCCCGGCGTCTGTCACCGCTGGCGTCCTGTTGGCAGCGTTGGGCTACCGGTCTCTCGTTGGCGGCAGCACTGGCGGTTGTTATAAAGCCTTGGTGCAGCGGCGAAGCCAATCTAATACCAGCGAAATACCAGAGCAATACCAATGTGAAGCCTTTGTGGAATGTTGCAGCGCAACTACATCAAAAATGCAACAAATCAGCAGTGGTATCGATACCAGCCCGCTAAAAACCGCCCGTTTGATAACGCAGGTTATTATTTTGCGCTGAGCTATTTCAAAGCACTTTTCAGCCATCAATCTTCATAATCATGGTATGTTATGCTGATGTTGCTACGTGCTAACACGTGTTCAGCCGCATGCTGTCAGGTAGCTGGACAGAGCTGGTGGGGTGGCTTTTATTGGTATGATTGCTGGTGTGCTAGTGGTATGGGTGGCGGGTGCCTGGCGCTAGTTGGCCGCAGCGCCGGTGGGGATGGTTGGCCGCAGGGTGCGGCCAACCCTGCTGCAGCCGCATGGCATACTGTGCGCCTGCCCCACAGGTAAACCGCCATGACCGATACCGCTACTGATTCGCCCCAGCTACTGACCGACGCGCCAGCCAAAGCCAAGGAAGACCTGCTGGGTTTCCAGCCGCACGCCGACAGGTTGGCTGATCTGATCCTGAAACAGATTCCGAACAAATCCAGCTTTGTCATCGGCATCGAAGGCGAGTGGGGTGAAGGCAAGTCCAGCTTCATCAACCTGCTGAAAGCGGCGTTTCCTACCGAGGAAACGGATGAGGCGCGGCCAACCATCGTCGATTTCAACCCGTGGTGGTTTGAAGGCTCCGACCAGCTACTGCGGCATTTCTTCGATGAGCTACTGGGGCAGATCGACCGCTCCGGTCGCTGGACGGCACCCGCCCGCAAGTTCATACGCGGGCTTGCCGGCCTACTGGATGGAGGGGGGAAAGCGGCTCTGCTAGTATCAGATCCTGGCGTGATAGCCGCAGGTAAGACGGCCGAAAAGGCTGGAGGACTTCTGAAGAAGTTGGGCGGTGAAAAGACCAGGTCGGCCCAAGTATTGAAAGCCAGCTCTAAGCACGTGCTGGAAGCGCAACGCTTTAAAACCGTTGTCTTCATCGATGACCTCGACCGCTTGCCAGCGCGAGAGATTGTCGAGCTGTTCCGCGTCATCAAGGCGGTGGCCGACCTGCCCAATATCGTCTACGTCATCGCCTACGACCGCGTCATCGTGGCGTCGGCGCTGGACGAGGTACACAAGGGCAGGGGCGAGGCGTATCTGGAGAAAATCGTACAGTTGCCGTACCGCTTGCCGAAGCCGACGCCTGCGGCATTCAACGCGTATTGGCTAAATGGTTTGGGGGCATTGCCTGCATTCAAGAACAAACTGGCTGACTCGTCTGCAGATACCGCGGATTGTTTGCAAGTTCTGGTTGATGCATTTGTGCAAACCCCACGCGACATGAAGCGCTTGCACGCGAATTTGCTGCTTAACGACTCGGTGGCGCAACAGCTGGGGATAACGGCCGAGGACTTTGCGTTTCTGGAAGCCATGCGCTTGAAAAATGGCGCGCTGTGGCGTGCTGTTGCCAAGATCTGGACGGACTCGGACGGGTTAATGGAGTTAGGGGCTGCAAGGAAGCTCCAGATGAGTGCAGGCCCTGAGGGTGAAATGAAGGATTACCCAGAGAGGATGAAAGAGATAGAGCTGGCATGGATGAAAGGGAAGGGTATCGATTTTGCACAATTGCCATCGGCCACCAAGTCGGCCTTGATGTATTTTTTGGGCTGGTCGGAAAGAAAGACGGTTCAACACCGCGAGCTCGCCGCCACGGAGCTGGTGTCCATGTGGGCGGCTTTGCGTTCAGGAAATGAGCAAGAGATGCAGCGGCTTGCCCGAGCATGGCAGTCTTACCTGCAATATGCGCGTGAGGCGGGCACCGACGATTCGTGATGCGAGCTGCGGTTTAATAGGGGCGCAGTGGGCCTGCACTTGCGGCCAACCTTCCCCCCGCCCGCTGCTACCCGCTACAATCAACCCCATTTCGCAGAATTTCCAAGGAACCCGCTCATGCGTGCCTCGCAGTTTTTCATCTCTACCCAGAAAGAAGCCCCCGCCGATGCGGATATCGTTAGCCAGAAGCTGATGCTGCGCGCCGGTTTTATCCGCAAGGTGGCCGCCGGTGTGTACAACTGGATGCCGATGGGCCTGCGCAGCCTGAAAAAGGTGGAAAACATCGTGCGCGAAGAGATGAACCGCGCGGGTGCCATCGAGCTGGTAATGCCTATCGTGCAGCCAGCCGGCCTGTGGCAGGAAACCGGCCGTTTCGACGGCATGGGCGCCGAGCTGCTGCGCTTTAAAGACCGCCACGACCGTGACTTCGTGATTCAGCCGACGTCCGAAGAAGTGATTACCGACATCGCCCGCGCCGAGCTGCGCAGCTACCGCGCGCTGCCGAAAAACTTCTACCAGATCCAGACCAAGTTCCGCGACGAGCGCCGCCCGCGCTTTGGCGTGATGCGTGGCCGCGAGTTCACCATGAAAGATGCGTACTCGTTTGACCGCACCGCCGACGACGCCGGCAAGAGCTACGACAATATGTTTGCCGCCTACTGCCGCATCTTTGACCGCCTGGGCTTGACCTACCGCGCCGTGGCGGCCGATACCGGCGCCATTGGTGGCGACCGCTCGCACGAGTTCCAGGTGATTGCCGAAACCGGCGAAGACGCCATCGTGTACTGCCCGGACAGTGACTACGCGGCCAACATCGAGCTGGCCGAAGCGCTGGCCCCGGCGGGCGAGCGCGCTGCTGCTGGTGCCGAGCTGGCCAAGGTGCACACGCCTGGCGTGAAAACCATCGCCGACCTGGTGAGCTTCCTGAACGTGGACATCACCCGCACCGTGAAAGCGGTGGTGGTGGAAGGCGAAGAGGGCGAGGCGGTACTGATGCTGGTACGCGGCGACCACGAGCTGAACGAAGTGAAGGCCGAAAAAGTAGCCGGCATCAAGAAGCCGCTGACCATGGCCAGCCCGGCGCTGATCAAGGACGCGTTTGGCGCCAACCCTGGCTCGCTGGGCCCGGTAGGCTTCAAAGGCCGCGTGGTAGCCGACCGCACCGTGGCGCTGATGGCCGACTTTGTGATTGGTGCCAACGAAGACCACTACCACTACACCGGTGCCAACTTCGTGCGCGATTGTGCCGAGCCGGAAGTGGCCGACATCCGCAATGTGGTGGTGGGCGACCCGTCGCCGTGCGGCAAGGGCGTGCTGGCGATTCAGCGCGGTATCGAGGTGGGCCATGTGTTCTACCTGGGCACCAAGTACTCCCAGGCCATGAACGCCACCTTCCTGGACGAAGATGGCAAGCCGAAACACTTTGAAATGGGCTGCTACGGTATCGGCGTGAGCCGCATCCTGGGCGCGGCCATCGAGCAGAACTTCGACGACAAGGGCATGATCTGGCCAGACGCCATCGCGCCGTTTGCCGTGGTGATCTGCCCGGTAGGCTACGACCGCTCCGAAGGCGTAAAAGCCGCCGCCGACGCGCTGTACGCCGGCCTGCAGGCGCAGGGCGTGGATGTGATCATCGACGACCGTGGCGAGCGCCCGGGCGCGATGTTTGCCGACTGGGAGCTGATCGGTGCGCCGCACCGTGTGACCATTGGTGACCGCGGCCTGAAAGAAGGCAAGGTAGAGTACCAGCACCGCCGCGATAGCGAATCCACCGCGGTAGCGCCGGACGCCATCCTGGCACACGTACTGGCCAAGCTGCCCTGATTGCGGCCATGACCCCGCTGCGCTTTGCCCTGCCCTTGCTGCTGGCTGCCCTGGTGGCGGCCCCGGCGTGGGCGGGTGCGCAGCGCGAGGAGGCGCTGGCGGCCAACGTGGCCAGCGCCATGTCGCGCAGCATTGCCGATGTAAACGCGCCGCGGCTGGTGTTTGAAGACCCGCGCGAAGGCCCGCTATGGCTGGCCGAGATGTCGCGCCGGCTGGAAAAACGCATACCGGACCCATGGACGCGCGAGCGCCTGCTGACGGCAATTCACTACGAAGCCACCCGCGCCGGGCTGGACCCGCAAATGGTGCTGGGGCTGATCCAGGTCGAAAGCGGCTTCAAGAAGTACGCCATTTCGCCGGTGGGCGCGCGCGGGCTGATGCAGGTAATGCCGTTCTGGGTGCGCAGCATCGGGGCCAGCGGGCATAACCTGTTCGACCTCACCACTAACCTGCGCTACGGCTGCACCATTTTGCGGCATTACCTGGATATCGAGCGCGGCAACCTGTTTCGGGCGCTGGGCCGCTATAACGGCAGCCTGGGCCGTGCCGAGTACCCGAATCTGGTGGTGGGGGCGTGGAAGGCAAACTGGCAGTGGCAGCAGCCCGCCGCCCAGCTGCGGACGGGCTATCAGCCTGCCAGCCGCTAGTTGGCCGCAAAGTTTATGTGCCAATAAAAAACCGCCTTAGGGCGGTTTTTTTTATGCATGACAAAGCCTGTTTGCCATGCAAGCAGGCTTTGTTGTGTCGACAGCAAGGCTGCGGATTCCAGTGCTTATGTTGAGCGGCCCGGATTGGACGGGGCCGGTAAAACCTAGGTCTGTACGCTGTCAGCAGCCTGAAAACCGCCTTCGGGCGGTTTTTTTATTGCCGTAGCAGGCTCAGGCGCGTTCGCCTTTGGCCAGCAGGAAAATGCGCGTACCGGCCAGGCGGTCGTGCAGGAATTGTTTGTCGTTATCCATGAACACCCATAGCAGCGGCAGCAGCCACCACGCCAGCGCCGCCCACAGTGCCAGTTTGGGCGAGCCCAGCGAGGGCAGCCAGGTGATGTACGACAGCACCGGTACGCCGACAAACAGCACCAGCGCAACGGCAAATCGCACGCCGGCTTGCTGCCACGACAGCGGGCGGCCATCGGGCATGGCTACTTTCAGCCGCCACGGCTTCATCGCCAGGGTTTGCCCGCCTTTTACCCAGCAATAGCCAAAGTAGCCAAAGAACACGCCCGCCACAAACAGGCGGTACAGCCATTCCAGCACGGGGGCGTGGTTGCCCAGCGCCAGTACAGGCGTAAAGGCGGCGGCAGCAACCAGCCACAGGGTGCCTACAAGCAGGGATTCGTACATCAGGCTGGCCAGACGGCGCGTCAGGCCGGGAAAGTCTGCAGAGCGGGTCATGATGATAGGGAGAAGCAGGGGAAAAGCCTTGCGGCCAACTCAGCATCTTACCAAAGCCCCCGTGTGCCGCCTACCCCCATAAAAGTGGCTGTTTTTGCTGGTTTTTGCCCTTTTTTTGCACCTGCACAAAAGCGCTTGACCGACTTTGGTGCTTCGGCTAAGTTCGTTCATCACGGGACAAAAAATTAATACCTGAATTAAGAAGAGGCAAAGATGCAGATATCGGGCGCGGAGATCCTGGTTCGCAGCTTGCAGGAAGAAGGAGTCGAATTCGTTTTCGGCTACCCCGGCGGCGCGGTCCTTGAGATATATGATGCTATTTTCCGGCAGCAGCAGTTCAAACACGTACTGGTGCGCCACGAACAGGCGGCTGTGCACGCGGCCGACGCTTACTCGCGTTCCAGCAACAAGGTAGGTGTCGCCCTGGTGACATCCGGCCCTGGCGCGACCAATGCCGTGACCGGCATTGCCACGGCGTACATGGACTCCATCCCCATGGTGGTGATTTCGGGCCAGGTGTCCACACCGGCCATCGGCATGGATGCGTTCCAGGAAGTGGACATGGTGGGTATTACCCGCCCGTGCGTGAAGCACAACTTCCTGGTGAAAGACATCAACGAGCTGGCTGCCACCATCAAGAAGGCGTTCTACATTGCCGCCTCCGGCCGCCCCGGCCCGGTGGTGGTAGACATTCCGAAAGACGTGACCCAGCGTCTGGCTGAGTTCCACTACCCGGAAAGCGTGAGCATCCGCTCCTACGTGCCGGTAACACGTGGCCACCCTGGCCAGATCAAAAAGGCCGTAAACCTGCTGGCCGAAGCCAAGCGCCCGTATATTTATGTGGGCGGCGGCGCGGTGCAGGGCAATGCCTCGGCCGAGGTCACCGAACTGGTGAAAATGCTGGGTGTGCCATGTACCAACACCCTGATGGGCCTGGGCGCCTATCCGGGTCAGGATCAGCAGTTCCTGGGCATGCTGGGCATGCACGGCACCTACGAAGCCAATATGGCCATGCAGTACTGTGATGTGCTGATTGCCGTGGGCGCGCGTTTTGACGACCGCGTGATCAGCGTGCCGTCGCACTTCCTGTCGCAGCCGAAAAAGATCGTGCACATCGACGTAGACCCGTCCTCCATCGCCAAGCGCGTGAAGGTAGACGTGCCTATCGTGGGCGATGTGAAGCACGTGCTGCGCGACATGATCGACCTGCTCAAGCAAACCGGCCAGCAAGTGCCACCGCAAAACCTGGCCAACTGGTGGAAGCAGATCGAAGAATGGCGCAGCTACAACAGCCTGCTGTACACCCCGTCTACCGAGCTGATCAAGCCGCAGTACGTGGTGCAGAAGCTGTACGAAATCACTGGCGGCGATGCCATCATCACCTCCGATGTGGGCCAGCACCAGATGTGGGCTGCACAGTACTACCCGTTCAATCGCCCGAAACAGTGGCTGAACTCCGGTGGCCTGGGCACCATGGGCTTTGGTTTGCCTGCCGCCATTGGCGCGCAGCTGGCCAACCCGGATGCACAAGTAGCCTGCATCACCGGTGAAGGCTCCATCCAGATGAACATCCAGGAGCTGTCCACTGCCAAGCAGTACCACACCCCGGTGAAGGTGATTGCGCTGAACAACCGCTACCTGGGCATGGTGCGCCAGTGGCAGCAACTCG
>JAIXTB010000251.1 GCA_027484385.1 Neisseriaceae bacterium
GCGCTACGCTGGCGAGCCCAAATCGGACGAGCGCAATAACGCCAAGCTGGTAGAAAAACTGCAGGGTAAAGCTAACCGTCGCGCCTACTACTACTGCGTGCTGGGGTTGGTACGGCACGCCGCCGACCCGCAGCCGCTCGTGGTAGACGGCGCCTGGTATGGCGAGGTGGTGGACACCCCGTCCGGCAACGGCGGCTTTGGCTACGACCCGTACTTCTGGCTGCCGTCGCACGGCTGCACCGTGGCCGACCTGCCTGCCGACACCAAGAACGCCATCAGCCACCGTGGCCAGGCCATGCAGGCGCTGCTAGCCAAGCTGCAGGCGCAACTGGCATGAGCGTGATCGATCTGTCCGCATTGAAGGGTGGTTTAAAAGAATTACCGCCGCTGTCGCTGTACATCCACTTCCCCTGGTGCGTAAAGAAATGCCCGTACTGCGATTTCAACTCGCACGAGTTCAAGCCGCAGGCCGGCAGCATTGCCATCCACGATGCGGCCAACGTTGGCCGCAACGGTGTAGGGCAGGGCTTTGACGAGATGGCCTATGTGGACACGCTGCTGCGCGATTTCGAGCTGAGCCTGCCCACCATCTGGGGCCGCCCCATCACCACCATCTTCATGGGTGGCGGCACGCCCAGCCTGTTCAGCCCGCAGGCCATGGACGCGCTGCTGTCCGGCCTGCGTGCGCGTGCGCGCATCCACCCGGATGCCGAAATCACCATGGAGGCCAATCCCGGCACCTTCGAGCTGGAACGCTTTGCCGGCTACCGCGCGGCGGGCATCAACCGCCTGTCCATCGGTATCCAGAGCTTTGACCCCGGCCACCTCAAAGCACTGGGCCGCATCCACGACGGCGACGAAGCCCGCCGCGCGGTAGAGATCGCGCTGACGCACTTCGACAACGTCAACCTGGACCTGATGTACGCGCTGCCGCAGCAAACCCTGGCGCAGGCGCTGGCCGACATCGACACCGCCATCGGCTACGGCGTGAGCCACATCTCGGCCTACCACCTCACCATCGAGCCCAACACCCTGTTTGCCGTGCAGCTGCCGGCCAACCTGCCGGACGACGACCTGTCGGCCGACATGCAAGAGGCCATCGAGGCGCGGCTGGAAGCCGCCGGCTACGTGCACTACGAAACATCTGCCTTCGGCCAGCCCGGCCGCTTTGCGCGCCACAACGTCAACTACTGGCAGTTTGGCGACTATGTCGGCATTGGCGCCGGTGCGCACGGCAAGATCAGCGCCCACGACGGCATCGTGCGCGAGATGCGCTACAAGCAGCCGGCGGCCTATATCCAGGCGGTAGCCGACGGCCAGCCGGTGCACACCCGTAACAAGGTTGGCCGCAAAGACCTGCCGTTCGAATTCATGATGAACCTGCTACGCCTCACCGGCGGCTTTGAAAGCAGACTGTTCACCGAGCGCACCGGTTTGCCGGTATCCTGTATCCAATCACAATTGCAGCAAGCACTGGCCGAGGGTCTGATCGAACAGGACCTCACCCACATCCGCCCCACGCTGAAGGGCCAGCGCTTTCTGAACGAACTGTTAACCCTGTTCCTGCATGAAGAAGGAGAAGTCTGATGGCAAAAGAAATTATCCATACCGATAAAGCCCCGGCCGCAATCGGCGCCTACTCGCAAGCCGTGAAAGCCGGCAACACCGTGTACCTGTCCGGCCAGATCCCGCTGGACCCGGCCACCATGACCGTGGTGGAAGGCGGTTTTGCTGCTGAAACCCACCAGATGTTCAAAAACCTGCAAGCCGTGTGCGAAGCCGCCGGCGGCAGCCTGGACCAGATCGTGAAGCTGAATGCCTTCCTGACCGACCTGTCCAACTTTGGCACTTTCAACGAAATCATGGGCCAGTACTTCAGCCAGCCGTTCCCGGCCCGCGCCGCCATCGGCGTGGCCAGCCTGCCCAAAGGCGTACAGGTAGAAGCCGACGCCGTGATGGTGCTGGGCGAGTAATCTGTTACCTGGTAGCAACAAGCAAAGCGGCCTGCGGGCCGCTTTTGTTTTGTCTGGCAAAAAGAGTGTTCGGTGGAGGCTATTCGGCCAACATGGCTTGTACGTTAGGGTAAGGCTTCCGTTGAAAAAAGGGGGTACATCATGATTAGCAGTGCAACGCTGGGGCTGTTTCTGTTGAGTGTCAGCCTGCTATTACTGTCGCCAGGCCCGAACATGGCCTTTTTGCTGTCCTACAGCTCTTTGCAAGGACCGAGGGCAGCCTATGCGGTGGCATTGGGCATCGCCCTGGCGGATCTGGTCTTGACCCTGCTGACGGCCGGGGGCGTTACCGCCATCTTGTTGGCCTGGCCGCCGATGTTTGATGTGCTGCGGCTGGCGGGCGCCGCGTACTTGCTGTGGCTGGCCTACAAAGCATGGTGCAGTGGCGGGGTAATGGCCTTGGCTAGCGTGCCACAGCGTAGCGAACGCGATATCGTACGCATGGCCATGGTCAATAGCCTGCTTAACCCCAAGGCCTTACTGTTTTTCATGGTGTTTTTGCCGCAGTTTGTCGATGCCAGCCAGGGGGACGTCGGTTGGCAGCTGTGCCAGTTGGGTGGGGTATTGACGGTACTGGCTTTTGTCTTTCATGCCGTACTGGGCTGCCTGGCGGCTTCTGTCCGCGGGTGGCTGGTACGACAACCCGACTTTGCCGTGTGGCAAGGGCGGGTCCTGGCCATTGTGCTGCTGGGGTTGGCCGCACGGTTGTTGATATTGCAGCGGCCAGGCAATGGTTAGTCTGTAGGATGGGAGTCGCGTAGCGTAACCCATCATCAACCTTGATCTTGTTTTGGACGGTCGTAGGTTGGGCTGAATGAAATGAAGCCCAACGTTTACCGCGCCCCGCAGCGTTGGCCGCATGCCACTGCGGTGTCGCGGCCAACCTTATGCCTTCACGGTATTGCGGCCAACCTTTTGTTTTGCAGTGCCGCTGAGCGGCAGATGAACATGCCGCTTTCCGCGCGGCGGCGGGGTACTTTCTTTTGCGTCGCCAAAAGAAAGTACCCAAAGAAAAGGCGACCCGGGGCTGCTCGAAACCCCGTACCAAGCGGCCCGCTCCAGGCGCCGCCGAACTCGCTCCTTGCTAACGGCGCGGGGCTCAAACAAATCGGCGTCTTGCGCGTGCGAATCTTTGATTCGCTCAGCACAATCCTGGGGCAAACCGTTTGGCCCGGCTCGCGCCAACGGGGCAGGGTGGCATCGGTGCGGTTCTATTAATTGACTAGTTTGTGTGCTTTGGGCCTTGAATGCTTTTGTAGTCTTAAAAGCTTGGCCGTAAACATTTGCTTTACTGCGGCCAACCTTGTGCAGCGACCCTGTGCCCCCTTGGGGAGCGCTGGTAAAAAGCCCACCGCAAGGTTTTAAGCAGCCGATTTGTTTGAGCCCGGAGCCGTTAGCGTAGGGCGAGTTCGGCAGCGCCTTGCGGTGGGCTTTTTGCCGGGGTTTCGCGGACCGCGGGGGCGAGGGGGGATGAAAGGGGGCGGCGA
>JAIXTB010000103.1 GCA_027484385.1 Neisseriaceae bacterium
CGAGCCCGCCGCCGCGCAGCTGCTGGCGACCTGCCTGCAGGAAGCCTGGCTGCAGCCCATGACGGTGCTGGGCGAGGAGATGTTTATTCCGGTCAGCATCGGTTATTGCCTGTATCCAGCCGATGCATCGGACGCGCAGCAGCTGCTGGGTCGGGCCGAGGTGGCATTGCATCAGGCGCAGGGCATGGGAGGCAGCCATGTGCTGGGTTATACCGCGCAAATGAACGCCGAGGCCAGCGAGCGCTTGCGCCTGAGCAACGACCTGTACCGTGCGCTGGAGCGCAATGAATTCGAGCTGCACTACCAGCCGCAGATTTCCCTGCAAGACGGCAGCCTTACCGGTTTCGAGGCGCTGCTGCGCTGGCATCACCCGCGTCTGGGCCGGGTGTCGCCGCTACGCTTTATCCCGCTGGCCGAAGAGAATGGCCAGATCATTTCAATTGGGTGCTGGGTACTGGCAGAAGCCTGCCAGCGCCTGGCTAGCTGGCAGCATGTGGCACCGGGCGTGCGCGTCGCGGTAAACCTGTCGGCGCGGCAGTTCGCTGCGGCCAACTTGCTGCACAGCATCGAAGCGGCGCTGGACTTTAGCGGCTTGCCCCCCACGCTGCTGGAAATCGAGATCACCGAGGGTACGGCGATGGTGGATGCCGAGCGTACGGTGGGTACCTTGCTGCAGCTGAAAAGCCTGGGGGTGAAGCTGGCGCTGGATGACTTTGGTACCGGTTATTCCAGCCTGGCTTACCTGAAGCGCTTTCCGCTGGATGTGCTGAAGGTCGATCAGTCCTTTGTGCGCAATATCCTCACCTCGGCCGGAGACCGCGCCATTACCCAGGCGGTGATTTCCCTGGCCAGCAGCTTTGGCATGTCGGTGATTGCCGAAGGGGTAGAGCGGGAAGAGCAAAAGCAGTTATTGCAGCAAATGGGGTGCGATGCGTATCAGGGCTATCTGTTTAGCCCGCCGCTGAGTGCCCGCGATGTGACGGAGCGTTTGCCAGACTGGACGATAGCAAGGGTGCCAACATGACCATTTTTTTTGAAGAAGACAGCGTGGCTACCGTGACGGTTGCCCAAAGCGCGCCAGCTATCCGCATTTTCATGGTGGAAGACCAGCCACCGCTGCGCTTTAACCTGAAGCAGCTGCTGGAGCTGGAAGGCTTTGCAGTAGAAGAGGCTGCAGACGGCATGAGTGCGCTATCGCGGCTGGACGTGCTGGCCAGCCAGGGGCATACCTGCCCGCAGCTGGTGTTGCTGGATGTGGGCCTGCCGGACATGGAAGGCTACGATATCTGCCGCGAGATCAAGGCCGATGCGCGCCTGGCGCACGTGCCGGTGATCTTTTTGTCTGGCAGGGTGGAGCTGGAAGACAAAATGGCCGGCTACGAAGCCGGTGCGGAAGACTATATCGCCAAGCCGTATGTGAATGCCGAGCTGCTGAGCAAAATCGGCGTGGCCCTGCGTAATGGCGAGGCGCGCCAGGCAGGCCAGCAGCTGCAAGGCCAGGTGGCCCATGCCATGCAGGCGGCGTTTACCGCCATGACCAGTGCCAGCGAGATCGGCATCGTGCTGCAGTTTTTGAAAAGCACCTTTGTGCTACCGGATAACGCGGCACTGCAGCAGTGCATGCTGCAGGCGCTGCAAGACCTGGGGCTGGATGCCAGCGTGCAGCTGCGATCTGCCCGTGGTGTCAGTACCGTAAATGGCGAGGGCCCGTGTGGCCAGCTGGAAATCGGGCTGATCGACACCTTGGCGCGGCGCGGGCCGATTGTGGATGCGGGCCGGGTGACGGTGTTTACCTATGGTCAGGTGTCGCTGGCCGTCAAAAACATGCCGCGTGAAGACGAAGAACGCAATGGCCGCCTGCGAGACAACCTGGCTTTTCTGGTGGAAGGCGCCACGGCGCGCCTGGCCGCGCTGGATGCCGCATGGCAGCAGCAGCATCAGGCGGCCACGTTGGCGCAGCTGGTGTCGCGCACCCGTGAGACGCTGCAGGTTATCGACAACCGTTTTCGCCAGCAGCAGTGGAGCAGCAACGACATCATGCTGCGCCTGCGCGAGGACATTGATCGCGCTTTTGTCAGCCTGGGGCTCACCGAAGGCCAGGAGCGCATGCTGGCCGGGCTGGTGGCACGTGCTACGCAGGAAGCCACCGAGCTGTACGACCAGAGTGCCGATGTGGATAGCAGCATGAAGGCGCTGCTGCAGGCGCTGGATGCCGGCAGGGCTGCATCATAAGGGGGCAACGTCGCCCCAGTCCTGGCGCAGCAGCCGCTCGCGCCACTCGTCCCCCAGGCGCTGGCTTTCTGCCACCGCCTGCCCCCATAAGCGGCGGCGCATGGCGTCGTCGTGCGCAAAGCGTTTCGGGTCGCCGCGGTCTGGCAGACGGCCCAGCCCCAGGCTAGCCAGGTAGGCCGGGCTGGGGGTCACCAGCAGCGTGCTGTGGTGGTGTGCCGCGACCGGCTGGCGCCACGGCAGGATCTTGTCAAACCAGCCCGGCACGATGCGCGGCTGGTAGTGCAGGTACAGCGTGATGCCGGCCTGCTGCTGCCACGGGTAGTCCAGGTGGTAGTCCAGCAGCCCGCCATCACGGTATACCCCGGCGCTGGCGCCGGGTATGGCCACCCCGTCAAACAGCCCCGGTACGCCGGTGGTGCCGAGCAGTGCGGGTAGCAGGTTGGCCGCAGACAGCGGTACGCGCTGCGTGGGGATACGGTCTTGCGGGGCAAACGCCAGCGTGCTGCGCGCATCGTGGCAGATCAGCCGCTCGAAGACATGGCGCAGTTGGCCGCGCCCTGCGGTGTTGCATGCCGCCGCTAGCGCCAGGCCGGCCAGTAGTGGTGTGCGCTGCTCATGGCGCAGCAGGCCGCGCGCGCGTACCAGCACCAGGCTGAGCCGATAGTGCGGGTGTTGCAGTATGGCCTGCAGCCCATGCGGCCCCAGCGTGTCGTGCAGCAGGGCTTGCCAGTTCTGGTAAATCAGCGCGCGGGTGGGCTGGCGGCTGTAGTCCTGGGCTACGTAGTTGGCCGCAAAGCGCTGCAAGGCAGCGACGGGGTCGGCCTGCATGGCGCAGGCAAAACGCCAGCCACCGATCGACGCCCCCACCAGGTCGCGCACCGCAGGCTGTTCGGCCAGCCAGCCGAACACCGCCTGGTCCAGCCCGGACAACCCCAGTGCCTTGGGCCCGCCAGCGGCACCCGGCAGGGTGGTGATGTCCACAGCCTGCAGGCCGTCTTGCTGTAGCCTGCGGCGTGCCGCAGGGCCGGCTTTCAGGGTGAGGGCCGGTGCCGGGCGCAGAATAATGGCAGTCATGGCTGGAGTGTCTAGTACAAAAGCGGTCATAATACCCGACTAAATTACTTTACCGGAGTCTGTTGTATGCCTCAGGCGTATCTGGATGCCGTGGGCTTGGCCCTGCCGGCTGCTGCTGTTACCCGTGCCACAGGCCAGCTGGCCGCCGCATTGCCCGGTTTGCCGCTGGCGGCACCGGCGGATGTGTATCGTTACCCGGTGCCCAAGCTGGGTGAGGGCGGAAGCTGCTCGCTGGTAGACGAGCTGGATGACACGCCCTATGACGTGGCGCCCTGGCTGGGCGGCGAGCGTGCGGCAGCACGCGCGGCGCTACTGCATTTGCATGCACTGGTGGAGGCCACGCTGCAGTCGGTTGCTGCCGACTGGCTGGGCGTGTACTGCCGTTTCGAGCGCGATGGTCAGGCACGCCTGGTCAAGCTGGCCTACCGCGGGCTGCCCAGCCGTGGCGAGTTTCCGCTGACCGAAGACTTTGCCCTGTTCAGCAACAATAGCCGTGTGGGGCTGAGCGGCCGTGCGGCCATCGTGGCGGATGTGGCCGCCTGGCAGGCAGCGGGCGGTGCGTATTACGAGTGTGACCCCAAGGTGCAAAGCGAGGTGTGCCTGCCTGTGTTGGCCGCAGATGGCCGCGTGGTGGGTATTCTGGACGCCGAAGACGCCCGCCCGGGTTTTTTTGGCGAGGCCGAACAGGCGGCGCTGGCGGCACTGGCGCTGGCCTTGTCGGTACCGTTTAGCCAGCTTGGCAGCGCTGTTGAAAAAAGCTGACTGATGTGTTCGTTTGATTGATCTTTCTCATCTGGTGCGGGTATGGCTACCATGCCCCGCCTGTTTTCATTGAATCGGAGTCTATTTTGAGCCAAGCCGACACCCAGCCCCGTGTAGATCTGGTCGCCAGTTGCAATCTGCCTACGCCTTGGGGTGTGTTCCAGATGCATGGTTTTGAAGAACAAGGCGGGCGTGAGCACGTTGCACTGACGCTGGGCGATATCAGCGGTGGCGATGCCCCGCTGGCCCGTGTGCATTCCGAATGCCTTACCGGCGACGGCCTGTTTTCCCTGCGCTGCGATTGTGGTTTCCAGCTGGAAGCTGCGCTGGAGGCCATTGCCGCTGAGGGCCGCGGCATCCTGCTATACCTGCGCCAGGAGGGCCGTGGTATCGGCCTGATCAACAAGATTCGTGCCTACAAGCTGCAAGATGGTGGTGCCGATACGGTAGAGGCTAACGAGCAGCTGGGCTTCCCAGCCGATATGCGCGACTTCCGCATTGCCCGCGAAATGCTGGCGCTGCTGGGCGTGGATGCGGTGCGCATCATGACCAACAACCCGCGCAAGATTGCCACGCTGGAGCAGGCAGGCATCCGGGTGGCCGAGCGCGTGCCGCTGCAGGTCGGCCGCAACCCGTACAACGACCACTATCTGGACACCAAACGCGCCAAGCTGGGCCATCTGTTCGGCCGTTAAGTTTGTCGCCCGGATGGCGATAAAAGCACTAGACAGGGGGGCAGCATGATCAAGATTGAACCGGTAGGCAGTGCCGAGGCCATCAGCCAGCATACGCCACAGCACTTGCCTGGCCACGGTCAGGCGCACGGTCATGGTCATGCTGTAGCCGGCACAACGTTTAGTGCCAGCTTGCTCAGCCAGCATGCCTTGCTGCTGGACCCGGACGGGCAGGCGGGGGAGGATGCCAGCCCGGCGCAGCTGGCGCACGCCCTGGGTCAGCTGCTGGCGCTGCTGGAAGAGCGCCTGGCGGATATGCGAGAGCGGGCGCTACTGGGTGGCGGCCAACCTGCGCATGGTTTGTTCAACGAGCTGGTGCAGATAAGCGAGGTGGTGGCGCGGCTGGGTCATTTGTGGCAGCGGCTGTGGCTGAGCATGCCGGAAGCCTGTGAGGCGGCGCGTGGGCGTATTCATGCGCTGTTTGTCACCGCCCATTTTTTGCTGCGAGTGTTGCAGCACAGTGCCGAGCCAGCAGACTGGCAGGCGCAGAGCCGGCTATGGGAGCAGTACGAGGCGGTATTTGCCGCCTAGCCCGGCGGCGCTGTGTTGTTGCGTGGCGGACTAGGCGCTTTGGTGTGCGGGAAAAGCAAAAAACCGGTCAGCTGACCGGTTTTTTTAATTGGTGGTGGAGGTAAGCGGGATCGAACCGCTGACCTCTTGCATGCCATGCAAGCGCTCTCCCAACTGAGCTATACCCCCACGCAATGTGGCGTCCCCACGGGGATTCGAACCCCGGTTACCGCCGTGAAAGGGCGATGTCCTAGGCCTCTAGACGATGGGGACCTAGTGTGTTTCCTGGTGGAGGTAAGCGGGATCGAACCGCTGACCTCTTGCATGCCATGCAAGCGCTCTCCCAACTGAGCTATACCCCCTGACACCAGCTCTTCGTTTCGCATCGCTGCGTTGCGAAGAGGTGCGCACTTTAACTTGCCACCCTGTAGGCGTCAAGCGTTTTACCGCACATTTTTTCAAAAAAAATGCACTTAATCTGCAAGTGCATGATTTATATGGGAGCGTTTCCGATCGGGGCCGGTACTTATTGCAATGCTGTAGCGGGTGCCGCTTTTTCCGGGCGTACGCGCATGGCCCACATCACCCCCGCCAGCAGCAGGCCGATGCCCGCCAGCGACAGCCCGCCGGGCCATTGCCCCCTTAACAGGTAGGCGAAAGTCAATGCCGCAAGTGTTTCAAACACGATCAGCTGCCCTGCCAGGCTGGTGGGCAGGCGCTGGCTGGCTTCGTTCCAGCACAGGGTGCCGGCCCAGGAAGCGAACAGGCCAACCGCCAGCATCAGCCCCAGATACTCCCAGGGCCGCGGCCCCAGCGGCAGGTCCAGGCCCGCATCCAGCAGGCCCAGGGCCTGCAGGGCCGGCAGCGCGGCCAGGCCCAGCAGGGCCAGGGGCAGGGTC
>JAIXTB010000124.1 GCA_027484385.1 Neisseriaceae bacterium
CGGGCGTGCATCTTGTCGTCTACCAGGTGATGCAGCTTCAGGTAGTGCATCACACCCACAGTCACCTTGCGATCGAAGGCTTCGCCGGAGCGGCCATCGTACAGGGTCATCTGGGTTTTGCTGCCGTTGAAGCCCAGCTGCTCGGTATGCGGATCGTCGCTCGGGTAAGCCAGATTCAGCATATGCATGATTTCAGACTCTTTGGCACCGTCGAATACCGGTGTAGCAAAGGTCATACCCTTGCGCAGGTTCTCGGCCAGCATCTTCACTTCGGCATCGGACATGTCTACCAGCTCGACTTTCTTGCCGGTGTCGTTGTAGATGCGTTCCAGATAGCTGCGCAGCGCTTCCATGCCTTGCTGTTGCTTCAGCATACGGTCGATACGCTCGCCGATACCTTTGGCAGCCCAGCCCAGATGCACTTCCAGAATCTGACCGATGTTCATACGCGACGGTACGCCCAGCGGGTTCAGCACGATGTCTACCGGGCGACCATCTGCCATGTACGGCATGTCTTCCACTGGCAGGATGCGCGATACCACACCTTTGTTACCGTGACGACCGGCCATCTTGTCACCCGCTTGCAGGCGACGTTTCACGGCGATATACACCTTGACCATCTTCTGCACGCCCGGTGGCAGCTCATCGCCCTGGGTCAGCTTGCGCTTCTTGTCGTCGAACTTCAGGTCAAACTCTTCGCGTTTCTGCGACAAGCTTTCCTTGATCAGCTCCAGCTGCTTGGCGATGTCTTCATCAGCCATGCGGATATCGAACCAGTCGTGCTTGGTCGGCAGGCCGGCCAGGTACTCGGTATCGATCTTGGTACCTTTGGCCAGACGCTTCGGACCACCATTGGCTTCCTTGCCCACGATCAGGCGCTCGATACGGCTGAATGCATCGTTATCGAAAATACGCAGCTGGTCGTTCAGGTCCAGGCGATAACGCTTCAGTTCTGCATCAATGATGGACTGGGCACGCTTGTCGCGCTCGATACCTTCGCGGGTGAATACCTGTACGTCGATCACGGTGCCGGTCATGCCGGTAGGCACGCGCAGCGAGGTGTCTTTTACGTCAGAGGCTTTTTCACCAAAGATGGCGCGCAGCAGTTTTTCTTCCGGCGTCAGCTGGGTTTCACCTTTCGGTGTTACCTTGCCCACCAGCACGTCGCCAGCGGTCACTTCTGCACCGATGTACACGATACCGGCGTCGTCCAGACGGCCAGCCATGCGCTCGGACAGGTTCGGGATGTCGCGGGAGATTTCTTCCGGCCCCAGCTTGGTGTCACGTGCGACTACCGACAGCTCTTCGATGTGAATCGAGGTGTAGCGGTCGTCGGCAACGACTTTTTCGGAGATCAAAATCGAATCTTCGAAGTTGTAGCCGTTCCACGGCATGAAGGCGATGGTCATGTTCTGACCCAGTGCCAGCTCGCCGATATCGGTAGAGGCGCCGTCGGCCACCACATCACCACGGGCAATCAGGTCACCTACTTTCACGATAGGGCGCTGGTTGATGTTGGTGTTCTGGTTGGAACGGGTAAATTTGGTCAGGTTGTAGATGTCGACACCTACTTCACCGGCCATGGCTTCTTCGTCGTTTACACGTACAACAACGCGGTTCGCATCAACGTAGTCCACCACACCGCCACGACGGGCGATCACGGTAGTACCCGAATCGACAGCCACATCGCGCTCGATACCGGTACCGACGAACGGTTTTTCCGGACGCAGGCAAGGTACGGCCTGACGTTGCATGTTGGCGCCCATCAAGGCACGGTTTGCATCGTCATGCTCCAGGAACGGAATCAGCGAGGCCGCAACGGATACCACCTGGCCAGTGGCCACGTCCATGTACTGTACGCGGTCTGGTGTCGCCAGGATGGTTTCGCCTTTTTCACGGCAGGTCACCAGCTCGTCGATCAGGTTGCCCGCTTCGTCCAGCTCGGCGTTAGCCTGGGCAATCACGTAGCGGCCTTCTTCGATGGCGGACAGGTAGTCGATCTCGTTGGTCACTTTACCGTCAATAACTTTACGGTAAGGGGTTTCCAGGAAACCGAACTCGTTGGTACGTGCGTACACGGACAGCGAGTTGATCAGACCGATGTTCGGACCTTCCGGCGTTTCGATCGGGCACACACGGCCGTAGTGGGTCGGGTGTACGTCACGTACTTCAAAGCCGGCACGTTCGCGCGTCAAACCGCCCGGGCCAAGTGCCGATACACGGCGCTTGTGGGTCACTTCGGCCAGCGGGTTGGTCTGGTCCATGAACTGCGACAGCTGACTGGAGCCGAAGAATTCCTTGATCGCTGCCGAAACCGGTTTGGCGTTGATCAGGTCATGCGGCATCAGGTTGTCGGATTCAGCCTGGTTCAGACGTTCTTTCACGGCACGTTCAACACGCACCAGGCCAGCGCGGAACTGGTTCTCGGCCAGCTCGCCCACCGAACGCACACGACGGTTGCCCAGGTGATCGATATCGTCCACTTCGCCACGGCCGTTGCGCAGTTCGCACAAGATGGCAATCACGGAAACGATGTCTTCGGTCGCCAGCACGCCGTCGGTCACGTCACGACGGTGGCCGAACTTTTCGCCGACCAGGGTCTTGAACCACTCTGGCGACTTCTCGTCGAATTTGTACTGGAAAGTACGGGTGTTGAACTTCATACGGCCAACACGGGACAGGTCGTAGCTGTCTTCGTTGAAGAACAGGCGCTGGAACAGCTGCTCTACGGCGTCTTCTGTTGGCGGCTCGCCTGGGCGCATCATGCGGTAGATGGCCACGCGCGCAGACAGCTGGTCAGCGGTGTCGTCACCACGCAGGGTTTGCGAGATGTAAGCACCGTGGTCCAGGTCGTTGGTATACAGCACGTCCACTTCGGACACGTCCTGAATATCCATCTTGGCCAGCAGATCGTCGGTGATTTCCTCGTTGGCACGGGCAATGATCTCGCCGGTTTCCGGGTTCACCACGTTATTGGCCAGCACTTTGCCTACCAGCACGTCAAACGGTACTTCGATGCGGTCCAGGTTGGCCGCAACGATATCGCGAATATGCTTGGCAGTAATGCGCTTGTCTTTGGCAACGATCAGCTTGCCGTCTTCGCCCACGATATCGAACTTGGCGACTTCGCCCTTCAGGCGCTCGGCCACTACTTTCATGAACACGCCGTTGCCGGTGAGGTAGAAAGTATCGGTATTGTAGAACTCGGGCAGAAGGCGTTCGTTGGTGTAGCCCAGAGCCTTCAGCAGGATGGACACCGGCATTTTGCGACGACGGTCGATACGGAAGAACAGCTGATCCTTGGCATCGAACTCGAAGTCCAGCCAGGAACCGCGGTAAGGAATCACGCGGGCGGAGAACAGCAGTTTACCGGAAGAATGCGTTTTGCCGCGATCGTGCTCGAAGAACACGCCCGGCGAACGGTGCAGCTGGGAAACGATGACACGCTCGGTCCCGTTGATAATGAACGACCCGTTCGAAGTCATCAGGGGGATTTCACCCATGTACACTTCGTTTTCGCGCACTTCTTTTACAACAGGCTTGGACGATTCTTTGTCCAGAATGGTCAGGCGGATACGCGCACGCAGTGGCGATGCAAAGGTAATGCCGCGCAGCTGGCATTCCTGAACATCGAACGGCGGGTCGCCCAGTACGTAATGCACAAAGTCCAGACGTGCAAAACCATTGTGACTGTTGATCGGGAAGATCGACTTGAATGCAGCCTGCAGGCCTACATCCTTGCGCTGATCAAACGGCACACCCAGCTGGAGAAACTCGGTGTACGAATCGATCTGGGTCGCCAACAGGAATGGGACGTCGAGAACAGTATTACGCTTCGCAAAACTTTTACGAATACGCTTCTTCTCAGTAAACGAATAACTCATAGAGTCTCCATCATGGGGGGGTGGCGCAAGAAACCAAACGTCAGCAACCACGCACAACTTGAATGCTGACCTTTGCCATCTTGCAAAGCATCACAAGCGCAACAAGGCTGGCGGATTACTCCGCCAGCCTGACTAATCTTCCCTAAGGAAGATTATTTTACTTCAGCCTTAGCACCGGCTTCGGTCAGTTGCTTCAGAACGTCTTCAGCTTCAGCTTTGGAAACGCCTTCTTTAACTGCTTTAGGAGCGCCGTCTACCAGATCTTTGGCTTCTTTCAGGCCCAGACCAGTGATAGCACGAACAACCTTGATCACGTTAACTTTGTTGTCGCCAGCAGCGGACAGGATAACGTCGAATTCGGTTTTCTCTTCAGCAGCAGCAGCGCCAGCAGCCGGGCCAGCAACGGCAACAGCAGCAGCGGATACGCCGAACTTCTCTTCAAACGCCTTTACCAGGTCGTTCAGTTCCATAACAGTCAGACCAGCAACTGCTTCGAGGATATCTTCTTTAGTGATAGCCATTTGTATAACTCCTGAATACTATTGATTTCGAATGAATTAAGCGGCTTCGGATTGCTTCTGCTCGGCCAGAGCGGCCAGAGCGCGGGCAAAACCGGATACCGGAGCCTGCATGACGAACAGCAGCTTGGACAGCAGCTCTTCGCGGCTCGGGATAGATGCCAGTTCGGCTACTTCGGCAGCGTTCAGTACTTTGCCGTTGTAGGAACCTGCCTTGACAACAATCTTGTTGTCTTCTTTGGCAAACTGGTGCAACACCTTGGCAGCAGCTACCGGGTCAGCAGATACACCGTATACCAGCGGGCCAACCATTTGGTCAGCCAGCGCTTCGAACTGGGTACCAGCAACCGCACGGCGTACCAGCGTGTTCTTCAGAACGCGCAGGTAAACACCGTTCTCACGCGCCTTGGCGCGGAGTTTGGTCATGCTGCTAACCTCGATGCCCCGATATTCAGCGATAACGAGAGTCTGTGCATCTGCCAGTTGAGCAGATACTTCAGCTACGACCGCCTTTTTATCTTCGATATTGAGACTCAAGGTCCACCTCCTAGACTGAAATGAAGCAGGAAATCCTGCCCCTCTTTGCAGCGGCGACCTAATCAGGAGACATAACAAACGGATGGTGCTCATGGGCGGAATTGAACCGCCGACCTCTCCCTTACCAAGGGAGTGCTCTACCCCTGAGCTACATGAGCCTGTGTACTACTGCGGGCAATTAAGCCTGGGCAGCAGCAACGTCTACACGTACGCCAACACCC